>NZ_JBDMZG010000139.1:0-19722 GCF_039769035.1 Pacificibacter sp. | reverse complement strand
TCGATCCGAATTGGCCGCTCGACTACCTGCAATGGGAATTGTCTTTGTTGGAAGAGCTTGGGTTTGGCATGGATTTGTCATCCTGCGCCGTGACGGGTGAGCTTGATGAGCTGATTTATGTATCGCCCAAGACTGGGCGTGCTGTGAGCCGCAAGGGGGCAGGGGAGTGGGCCGATCGGTTGTTGCCCTTGCCGCAATGTATGCTGGGGCAGGCGTCGCTTGAGTACCGCGAAATTGCGCGAGGCTTGGAAACCACAGGGCACTTCTTGACACGGTTCGCAAATGAGATGGGCGACAAGCCAATGCCTGTCGCCCGTGATCGCTTTATAGATCGATTGTTGAAATCAGCAGCACTTGAGCCGCCTAGATTTGAAGGTTAGCTCAACAAGCGGCGGGTGATGACCTGCGCTTGAATTTCTCCTGCACCCTCAAAGATATTGAGAATGCGCGCGTCACACAGGATGCGGCTGATCTGGTATTCCATCGCAAAACCGTTGCCCCCGTGAATTTGCAACGCGTTGTCGGCTGCAGACCATGCAACCCGTGCGCCCAGCAATTTGGCCATGCCAGCTTCGACGTCGCAACGTTGATCGCTGTCTTTCTTGGCCGCTGAGAAATACGTGAGTTGGCGTGCAACCATGATCTCAACGGCCATCATAGCAAGCTTGCCAGACACTCGTGGGAACGCGATGAGTGATTTGTCGAACTGCTTGCGATCAATGGCGTATTGCATGCCAACTTCCAAGGCGTTTTGCGCCACACCAATGGCGCGTGCTGCCGTTTGGATGCGTGCCGACTCGAAGGTCTGCATAAGCTGCTTGAAACCTTGCCCTTCAACGCCGCCAAGCAAGTTGTTAGCGTCTACTTTAAAGCCGTCAAACCCCAGTTCGTATTCTTTCATGCCACGGTAGCCGAGCACCTCTATTTCGCCGCCAGACATGCCGTCTGTTGGGAAATCCGACGTGTCGTTCATCGGCTCTTTTTCCGCCAAGAACATCGACAGGCCTTTGTAGTCTGTCGTGGTTGGGTCTGTGCGTGCGAGCATCGTCATGACATGCGCCCGGGCCGCGTGGGTAATCCACGTTTTGTTGCCAGTCACTGTGTAGGTCTCGCCGTCTTTTACCGCGCGCGTGCGCAATGCCCCAAGATCAGAGCCAGTGTTGGGTTCGGTGAACACGGCCGTTGGCAAGATTTCGGCGGACGAAATTTTAGGAAGCCACGTTTGTTTTTGCTCTTCGGTTCCGCCGCACAAGATCAGCTCAGCTGCGATTTCAGAGCGTGTGCCCAAAGAGCCTACGCCAATGTAGCCACGGGACAATTCCTCTGACACCACAACCATTGCCGCCTTTGGAAAACCAAACCCGCCGAATTCTTCGGGGATGGTGAGACCGAAGACGCCGAGCTCAGCCAGTTCTTCGATGATCTCCATCGGGATCAATTCGTCGTTGAGATGCCAGTCATGCGCATGCGGCACAACGCGGTCATCTGAGAAGCGGCGGAACTGTTCGCGGATCATTTCCAAATCATCGTCGAGGCCTGTTTTGCCGAAGGTGGCATGGCCTGCGTTGTCTTGCATCAGTTCAACAAGTCGGGTGCGTGCTTCAACGGTATTGCCTTCGAGCATCAGTTTTGAGGCTTCTGGATGGCTTGGCTGCACCAACCCAAGACCAAGATCACACAGACGCGCCATTTCGCCTTGGTTCATCGGAATGCCACCGTAAATTTGGCTGATGTACTCGCCAAATGCGATCTGATGGATCAATTGTTCCATCTCGCCAAAAGTACCTGTCTCGGTCAGCTTTTCGGCCCAAGCCTGCATCTGGCGCAGCGCTTCGACGTAAGTTGCGAGCCACGCAAGACTGTGGGCAGCGGTCTGGTTTGCCTCAATCTTGGCGCTTGAAATTTTCCCGTCCACAAGGAACTCGGCGCGCAACGCAGCGCGCGCGCGTTCATAGAGCGCTGTCATCTTTGGCATGACCGCTGTGGTTAGAACCATCAGGTCAGGCAAAATTGCGGGTTTCATTTGCATATCATGTCCGTCAAGGGCCATCGGGACTCTCCTACTCTCTGTGTGAGCATAGCTTTAGACCCTTTGCACCCGCAGCGCAATAAAAATTCGCAAAAAGGTTATTATAAGAACTAAAGTGTCGCGATGAATTATGTCGTGTGCATTTCACTTGAGCACGGTAGTTTGGCAATATCTTTTGACAATGAGAGCTGCTCATGGACCTTATTTTTAACGACCTTTCGGCCATCGCGATTGTTTTTGCGATTGCTATCACCTTGCTCGCTGGCTTCATAAAAGGGGCAACGGGCTTTGCTTTGCCGATGATTATGGTCTCTGGTTTGGCAACGATTCTTCCCCCAGATGTTGCAATTGCAGCATTGATTGTGCCGACCGTGGTCTCGAATGTCTGGCAATCTTTGCGGGGTGGGGGAATCGGTGCGGCCGTCAATATTGCAGGCCGGTACAAACTCTACATCGTGACATTGTTGGTTGTGGTGATCATCACGGCTCAACTGGTGTCTGCGATGTCTCAAAATGCGATCCTTTTGACGATCGGATTTCCGATCACCTTGTTGGCGCTCGTCTTGTTGTCCGGCAAGTCGTTTTCCGTAAGCGAGGGTGGCCGCAAAATCACAGATGTCATCGTGGGCACGATATCTGGGTTCCTTGGTGGACTGGCGGGCATCTGGGGGCCATTGACGGTGATGTATCTCACCGCGCTGGACACGCCCAAAAAGGATCAAGTGCGCGTTACTGGCGTTATCTTTGGTGCAGGCGCTGTGGTGCTGGGGCTGTCGCATTTGAAATCGGGGTTGTTGAACGCGCAAACGATACCGTTGTCGTTGTTCATGATCATCCCAGTGTTGATCGGGCAGACCTTGGGCAATCGCCTGCAGGATCGTCTGGATCAGAAGAAATTCAAACGGCTGACGCTGTTGGTTCTTGTCGTGGCGGGTCTTAACTTGATCCGTCGTGGCTTGATGTAAATCAGGACAGCCAAACGCAACAAAAAAGGCGCGCTCAAATGGCGCGCCTTTTTCTATAATTTGTGACGGAGTTTAGCCGATTGCTGCGGCTTTAACGTCTTCGTCGATGTAGTCGACGTATTGTTCAAAGTTGTCAGAGAACATTGAGACAAGCTTTTCAGCCTGCGCATCATAGGCGTCTTTGTCGTTCCACGTGCGACGTGGGTCGAGCAAGATGTCAGCAACACCTGCAACAGCCACTGGCACATCAAAGCCAAAGTTCTCGTCCTTGCGGAATTCAACCTCAGCCAAAGATCCGTCCAAAGCCGCTGTCAACAAGTTGCGTGTTGCTTTGATTGGCATGCGTGAGCCAGTGCCGTAAGCGCCGCCAGTCCAGCCTGTGTTGACCAACCAGCATGTGGCGCCGTGTTTTGCGATCTTGTCACGCAACAGGTTGCCGTAAGCTTCTGGACGACGCGGCATGAATGGCGCGCCAAAACAGGTTGAGAACGTCGGAATAGGCTCAACAACGCCAACTTCTGTGCCCGGTGTTTTGGACGTGAAGCCAGACAAGAAGTGGTACATCGCTTGCGCCGGTGTCAAACGCGCGATTGGAGGCAAAACACCAAACGCGTCACATGTGAGCAAGATGATGTTTTTTGGGTGACCACCAAGAGCTGTCTCAGACGCGTTGGAAATGTAGTCCAACGGGTAGGCGCAACGCATGTTGTCCGTCAAAGAGTTGTCTTCGAAATCCAATTCTTTGGTGTGCTCGTTGAACACCATGTTTTCGATCACTGTGCCGAACTTAGACGTTGTGGCGAAGATTTCTGGCTCTGCTTCAGCGGACAAGTTGATGGTCTTGGCGTAGCAGCCACCTTCAAAGTTGAACGTACCGCGCTCGGACCAGCCGTGTTCGTCATCGCCAATCAAGATACGGGATGGATCAGCAGACAAAGTCGTTTTGCCTGTGCCAGACAGACCAAAGAAGATCGCCGTGTCGACAGGATTGTTTGGCGCGTGGTTTGCAGAACAGTGCATCGCCATGACGCCTTTGCCAGGCAAAATGTAGTTGAGCAGTGTGAAGACTGATTTCTTGTTCTCACCAGCGTACTCAGTGCCACCAATCAAGATGATTTTTTTCTCAAAGTTCATCGCGATGACAGTCTCAGAACGACACCCATGCTTTTCAGCGTCGGCTTTAAACGTTGGACAGTTGATGATGGTGAAGTCTGCAACAAAGCCGTCAAGCTCTGTCAACGCAGGGCGACGCAACATTGTGCGGATGAATTGGGAATGCCAAGCAAGCTCGGTTACAACGCGCACATCCAAACGGTGTGCAGGGTCGGCGCCACCAAAGAGATCCTGAACAAAGTAATCCTTGCCCTTCATGTGCTCCAGCATGTCGGCGTACAAAACGTCAAACGCCTCTGGCGCCATCGGTGTGTTGTTTTCCCACCAAATCGTGTCTTCAACATCTTTGGTGCGGACAACAAACTTATCTTTTGGTGACCGACCAGTGTGTTTTCCAGTTGTCACAAGCAGCGCACCACCTTGGCCAAGTGAACCTTCGCCGCGCTTGAGTGCCTCTTCGACAAGGGCTGGCTCAAGCAGGTTGTAATAGACGTTTCCAAGTCCGTTGATGCCTTGAGTGTCCAGTGTGAAATCTGGGTTCACGCGTCCAGTTGTCATCTTGCAAGCTCCCCCGTCGCTGATCAGCGACGTCTCTATGAGGTCAGTATTCGCGAATGGGCCTTCGCGGTCAGCCACCGGATCGGGGCCGATAGGTGAGCCTATAACATGCATGAGCGAGCCGTAAACAGGACGCGAGGGCACAGTTAGCGCAACCATTGTTGTTTTAGCGCAAACAGTTAGCGCGATCATCGAGATGTTAGCGCAAACGCATCCTGTGCCCTTAGCGCGCCTTCAATTTTCAGAAGCGAAATTTGGTCAAATGAATCGCATTAGTCATTCATTGAGTGTTTTGGACTTTACTCAAATTACTGCGGATCAAGCGATTCGTATCGGACGCGTCAGCTTCGGTCAAAGCCGAAGGGCGCAAGATAAACAGACCGATGAGCATTTAAAGGAACACACACATGTCGCGGATCGCATTGGTGGATGACGACAGAAATATTTTGGCTTCAGTCTCGATCACTCTTGAGGCGGAGGGCTTCGAAGTTGAAACGTATAACGATGGCCAATCCGCGCTGGATGCCTTCAATATTCGATTGCCTGATATGGCTGTTTTTGACGTGAAAATGCCCCGTATGAACGGAATGGATCTCCTGCAACGCGTGCGCCAGAAGTCAAAGATGCCAGTCATCTTTTTAACCTCGAAAGATGATGAAATAGACGAAATTTTAGGTCTACGCCTCGGGGCCGATGACTACATCAAAAAGCCTTTTTCCCAACGGCTATTGATCGAACGCATTCGCGTTCTGCTTCGGAGAAAAGAGGCGCTATCTGGTGCCAAAATTGTGGAGACAGGCGATGCAACGGTACTGACCTGTGGTGATTTATCTATGGACCCACAGCGCCACGCAGTGACTTGGCGTGGGGCCGACGTTTCCTTAACCGTGACTGAATTCTTGTTGCTTCAAGCCTTGGCAGAGCGCCCTGGATTCGTGAAATCTCGGGATCAGCTCATGGATGTGGCGTACGACGATCAAGTCTATGTAGATGATCGCACGATCGACAGTCACATCAAGCGACTGCGCAAAAAAATGCGCATGGCAGACGCCGAGTTTTCAGCAATCGAGACGCTGTATGGCATCGGCTATAGATACAATGAAGTGTAGGTGTTTTAGCCAATTCAGGCGATCGGCGACCCAGTATGCTGCTTGAGAATCTAAGTGAATCAAATGCTGTTGCCGTGCCCCACACAGCTTCCAACGCGACACCGAGTAAGCGCGCGCTGCCGACTACTTTTGACATAAATCGATCTCCGCTCGCATTTAGAATTGTGGTTCTAAACTTGGTCACAGTTCTTTTGATGGGGCTAGGCATTATTTACCTCACCTCGGCACGCGACAGCTTCGTTCAGCAGCGCGAAATGGCGATGATTACTGAAGCAACATTAATCGCTGACAGATTTCAATTGGCTGCAGAACAAGACGGCGCTTTGGCGGCGCTCAGCCCCGACGGCAGTGGCGCGGATGTGCTCGTAAACTTCGCAATTCCTTCGAGAGAAAGTGTCTTTATCTACAATGCGCGTGGAAAATTGATTTCCTCAACTTCAGGCGTAAACAAAGAGGTTTTCACGAAAATAAGTGGGACGAGTTCAAATCATGAAACCCCAATGTTTTGGGGTGTGTTCGAGTGGCTACGAGATCTAAGATGGTTTGGGCAGCAGCGTGATGAAGGCCCTATTATGTCATCGGGGGACTCTATTGCCAGTGCTCTCGTTCAACGTGGCTTGAACGGAGAGCTTTACGCGCTCTCGGAGCCTAATCAATCCGGCTCCGTGGTATCGTCCGTTGTGGCGCCAATTCGCATTGACGTCGCGGGGTCATTGAAAACGATCGGTGTCGTTGGGGTGTTGTCCAATCAAAACGACGTCGATAGTTTTGTCGGCACTCTGCATAAAAAAATCCTGCATATTTTCGCGGCAGCCGCGCTCGTCTCGATTGTTTTAAGCCTTGTCCTTGCCTCAACAATTGCCAGCCCATTGGCGGATCTCGCCGCTGCGGCTGACATGAGACGAGACGCAAAAAATCGCTCAGCGTCACCTGAGCGCGTGCACATTCCAGACTTAAGTGGGCACTCCGACGAAATTGGTCGATTGTCTACGGCAATGCGGGACATGGTGTCTGCGCTACATGATCGTATAGACGCAAACGAACAATTCGCATCGGACGTTGCACATGAACTTAAAAACCCGTTGGCCAGCTTACGCTCTGCGGTCGGGTCGTTGCGCATCGTGAAAAAGGAGGAGCATCGCCAAAAGTTGTTTGATGTGCTCGATCATGATGTCAGGCGCATGGACCGACTTGTTTCAGACATTTCAAATGCCTCGCGTTTGGATAGCGAGTTGGTGAAAGAAGACGAAGAACAGTTTGATCTCGTCAAAACGCTAGGAAACCTCGCCGAATACATGTCCCAAGGCGCGAAAGAGCAAGGTATCGAGTTCATTGTGGATCTGCCAAGAAGGCCAGTGTTTTTGAATGGTCTTGAGGCGCGTTTGGCGCAAGTGTTTGTGAACTTGATTGCCAATGCGACGTCTTTTTGTGACGAAGGCGATGCCGTTAAGATCTGGGCCCGCAAGCGCGGCGGTCGGGTTTTGATCGTTGTTGAGGACACTGGGCGTGGCATTCCTGAAGGCGCGCTCTCAAAAGTCTTTGAGCGGTTTTATTCTGAGCGCCCAGAAGGGCAGTTTGGCAATAATTCAGGGCTTGGTTTGGCAATTTCCAAACAGATTGTCGAAGCGCACGGTGGTGTTATTTGGGCAGAAAATATCTGTCCGCACGAGACCGATATCACATCTGACCCTTTGGGGGCGCGATTTGTGGTGGGCTTGCCTGTGTGACAAAAGCAGTAGATACAGGATTATGGTGCAACTGAAAATGTGCACGATATTGTTTTGACAGCACTGGAGGTTGTCGTGGCGCGCTCCGACTTTAAACCTACGATCATTCACGCCAGTTGTGTCGCGATGCGACCGCAAAACGGCGTACTGATTGTCGGTGCCTCTGGAAGCGGAAAGTCGTCGCTGGCGTTGATGATGATGTCACTTGGTGCATGTTTGGTCGCTGATGACCGAACCCAGCTAACTCAATCAGAAAATGGTGGCGGGCTTGTCGCGCGCGCTCCAGACAATATTCAACATTTGATCGAGGCGCGTGGGGTCGGTTTGCTGAATGCGATGGCGATGGAAGAATGTACAATTCAAGCGGTTGTAGACCTAGATAAGCAAGAAGATGAGCGCCTGCCCCCAATGCGCACGCGCAAACTTCTTGGACACGACATTCCAGTACACTATCGGGTCGATGCACCATACTTTGCTGCGGCTTTGGTTCAGCTTTTAAAAGAGGGGCGCTACGCGTAGAATTCGTTATGGACCGAGATGATACTTTGCAAACGAAAGATCAGAGGCTGGTTGTCTTGGTGACGGGCCCCTCTGGAGCGGGGCGTTCCACTGCGATCAACGTGTTGGAAGATCTTGACTATGAGGTCATCGACAATATTCCCTTGTCGATTATTCCAAAGTTGTTGGATGCCTCGTCGTCTGGTCGTCCGCTCGTGCTGGGTTTGGACGTTCGAAATCGTGACTTTTCTGTTTCGGGCCTGATCGAGCTTGTGGATTCAATTGGGTCAAACGAGCAGTTCGAGGCGACGGTTCTGTACCTTGATTGTACCGACGAAGTGCTCTCGCGGCGTTATTCCGAGACTCGTCGCCGGCACCCGCTTGCGCCCGCAGAAACAGCCCAAGCTGGAATCGCGCGCGAGCAAGATTTACTTGTTCCAATTCGTGCGCGCGCGGACATCTTGATCGACACCTCGGTTATGAGCCCGCACGAGCTGCGGGACGAAATCGAACGGTGGTTTTCAATCGGGAAACATGCGCCAATGGCTGTGTCCGTGCATTCGTTTTCGTACAAACGTGGAATGCCGCGCGGGCTTGATATGGTGTTCGATGTGCGATTTTTGAAAAACCCGTATTGGGAGGTGTCCTTGCGCGATCTCAATGGTCAAGACGAGGCGGTGCAAAGCCATGTTATGACCGACGAACGCTATGATGCGTTTTTCAATAAGGTGCTAGAACTTACACTTTTGCTGTTGCCTGCCTATCTAGAAGAAGGGAAGCGGCACCTGTCGATCGCTTTTGGGTGTACCGGAGGGCAACATAGATCGGTTGCTTTGGTGGAAAACCTGTCAAAGGCTCTTGCGAAACATGATTGGCAAGTGTCAATAAGGCACAGGGAGTTGGAGCGGCGACAAATTGGTGTGCCGCAGAACGTGTCGAGGACGAAGGCTTGATCGGAATTGTCATTGTAGCACATGGTGGACTGGCGAAAGAGTATCTCGCCGCGATTGAGCATGTTGTTGGCCCGCAGGCTAGCATGAAAGCTATTTCAATCGAACCCGACCATGACCGTCAGGCGAAGCAATCCGAAATTTGCGCGGCAGCGGACATCGTTGACGAAGGGGATGGCGTGGTCGTGGTGACTGACATGTTTGGCGGAAGCCCGTCGAACTTGTCGCTCTTGGCATGCAATCCCGACAATCGAAAAATTATTTACGGTGCCAACTTGCCTATGCTGATCAAGCTTGCCAAGTCGCGCCACAAAACTGTTGCGGACGCGGTGCAATCCGCTCTGTCCGCTGGCCGAAAGTACATTGATAGCTTTGAGGCCTCTGGCAAATAAATTTAGGGAGTGAGACATGTCATCTGACGTGCGAACACATGAAATTTTGAACGTCAAAGGATTGCACGCTCGTGCATCTGCCAAGTTCGCCGAGCTGGTCGAAAACTATGACGCTACGGCAATTGTTGAGAAAGATGGCTTGGACGCTGGCGGTGACAGTATCATGGGGCTTTTGATGTTGGCAGCTTCCAAAGGAACATCTATTGAGGTGACAACCAAAGGTACAGATGCTGTGGCACTGGCCGATGCGCTTGAAGCTTTAATCAAAGACCGGTTTGGCGAGGGGATGTAAGCCTCGCGCTATGGCCGAATGAGGACAGTATGGAACAAGACAATCAGGCGATCACACCACCCAAAGCTGGGGACCCTGATTTCGAGCGCTATGATGCACGTCGGTTGTCTTATGCTGGAACGTTTTCGGATCCCTCTAAAGTCGTCATTATTCGTACAGTTGAGTGGCTGACAGGAAAATTACCGTTGCTGCGCCGTATTCGGCGGTTCGAAAAAATGGGTGCGCCTAATGGTCAGCCGTTTTTCACCCAAGCGCTGGAAGTGATGGGGATCGAAGTTAAAACCCCCTCCGAACAAGTCGCCAAAATCCCAAAGACAGGGCCGGTTGTTGTTGTGGCAAACCACCCGCACGGTTTGGTCGATGGTTTGGTGATGGCGGAGCTCATCGGCAAAGTGCGCACAGACTACAAGATCCTCACGCGCTCCCTTTTGACTGGGATTCAAGAAATTGATCCCTTTATGTTGCCGGTTCCGTTCCCGCACGAGAAAGATAGCCACCGTAAATCAATTTTAATGCGCAATGAGGCGATGGATCATCTCAAGGCCGGTGGCGTGATTATTTTGTTTCCAGCGGGCGCGGTGTCGACATCTGAGACTTGGTTTGGGCCAGTTAAAGAAAAACCATGGAACCCGTTTACAGCGAAGATGGTATTGAAATCAGGCGCACAGGTCGTGCCGATCTACTTCCCTGGCCGCAATACGCGCCTGTACCAAATTGCAGATAAAGTGTCCGCGACGATCCGTCAGGGACTATTGCTGCATGAGATTGTTCACGCTCTCAACAAATCCCAATCGCCCGTGATCGGTGACCCTTTGTCGCCTGATGACTTCGGGGAGTGGAAATCCAAACCTGGTGGGTTCATGGATTGGCTGCGCAGCCACACGCTTGCTTTGGGTGGCCGCACAGACTGATCGTTATCGTCTTAGCGTGTCGGAACAGGGGTCTCACCACTGTAGTCATAAAACCCGCGTTTGGTTTTGCGCCCAAGCCAGCCCGCTTCGACATATTTTGTAAGCAGCGGACAAGGGCGATATTTGGTGTCCGCAAGCCCGTCATAGAGCACATTCATAATCGCCAGACAGGTGTCGAGCCCGATGAAATCCGCCAGTTCCAGCGGCCCCATTGGCTGGTTCGCGCCAAGCTTGAGAGACTGGTCGATAGAGGTGACCGAACCCACCCCCTCATACAGCGTATAGACAGCTTCGTTGATCATCGGCACCAAGATGCGATTGACGATGAAACCGGGGAAATCTTCTGCACTGGCGGAAATTTTGCCGAGGCTTTCCACCACTTGAAGCATGGCTTGATAGGTTTCGTCATCCGTTGCAATGCCGCGGATCAGCTCCACCAGCTTCATCACGGGCACGGGGTTCATGAAATGAAACCCCATGAACTTTTCTGGTCGATCCGTGCGTGAGGCCAAGCGTGTAATTGAAATAGACGATGTATTTGATGTCAAAATTGTCGTTGGTTTCAGGTGCGGCTGGAGCTGTTCAAAAATTGCGTTTTTGACATCTTCGCGCTCGGTCGCCGCCTCGATCACGAGGTCGCATTGCCCCAGATCTTCCAGCGACAAGGTCGTCGTGATCCGCGCCATGGTCGCGTCCATGTCACTTTGGCTGATTTTTTCCTTACTCACTTGGCGGGCTAAGTTTTTGTCGATTGTCGCGATGGCCTTTTCAAGCCCCTCTGCCGAGATGTCGTTCAACAGAACGTCGTACCCCGCGAGGGCAAAAACATGGGCGATCCCATTGCCCATTTGTCCCGCTCCAACGATGCCAACCTTGGAAATTTTCATATCAACGCGCTCCTTGTGCTGATGTTGACCATAGCCAGCATCCCGTACGCTTCAAGACATGAAACCCTCAGACAGTATGCAAAATCTTATGATGCCGAGAGTTTAGTCTTTTGAAACTTGTTTCTGCGAGTTTCAAACTCGAACGAACCAACCATTCAATGGATGATTGATATGGCCTACCACACTGCAGCCGATGCCGCCCTGTCCTACCAGCCCTGCCGGTATGGCGAGTCGCGGATTGATTTTCGTGGACCACAAAAGGATTTGCAGAGCCCCTACATCGCCTTTGTTGGCGGGAGTGAAACCTACGGCAAATTTGTTGAAACGCCGTATTGCGACAGAGTTGGACAAGACGTTGGGAAAACCGCCGTCAATCTTGGTTATATCAATGCAGGCGTGGACGTTTTTCTAAAAGATACGGGTGCACTGAACATTTGCACGAATGCCGAAACGGTGGTGCTTGAGGTGCTGGGTGCACAAAACATGTCAAACCGATTGTACACCGTGCACCCACGCCGGAATGACCGGTTTTTACGCGCGTCGACCTTGTTGAAAACGATTTATGCGGATGTTGATTTTATCGAGTTTAACTTCACGCGGCACTTGCTGAAAAAACTCGAAGCCAATGACGCGGATAAATTCGAACTGGTGCGACAAGAACTCAAGAACGCGTGGGTCGCGCGGATGAAAACCTTGATCCAAACCCTGCCAAATAATGTTGTACTTTTGTGGATGTCAGATCACGGCCCAGATGATGTGGAGGCCAGTGCGCGTACCGAAGGTGATCCGCTTTTTGTTGATCGCGATATGCTCGAACAGCTGCGCCCTCTGGTCAAAGATATTGTCGAAGTGACGGCGTGTCAGGACGATATTGATCAAGGCTATGACCAGATGCTGTTTTCGGAACTCGAGGCCCTGTCGGCGCGAGAAATGCTTGGCCCTGTTGTTCAGGCCAAGACTGCGAAGGCGCTTTCAGCTGCCTTATTATCGCAGGCGTAACGATTGATCTTGTTAGTGTGTAACGATTGATCTTGTTAAAATGACAGTGGCCCACCATTTGGCGGGCCACTGTTTTATACGTTAGATGTTTGAAAGCCTTACAGCTTTTCAATCAACTCAGGCACAGCTTGGAACAGATCTGCGACCAATCCGAAGTCCGCAACTTGGAAAATCGGTGCTTCTTCGTCTTTGTTGATCGCAACAATAACTTTACTGTCTTTCATGCCGGCAAGGTGCTGGATCGCACCGGAAATGCCAACCGCGACGTAAAGCTCAGGTGCAACAACTTTACCTGTTTGGCCGACTTGAAGGTCATTCGCAGCAAAACCGCTATCGACCGCTGCACGAGATGCGCCAACCGCACCACCAAGCTTGTCAGCAAGTGTTTCGATCAATGCGAAATCATCCTCAGAACCAACGCCACGACCACCAGACACAACCACACCGGCTGATGTCAATTCTGGGCGATCGCTTTCAGCGACCTCGTCGCTCACATGCGCAGAAAGGCCCGCATCGCCAGCACCAGAAGCCGCTTCTACAGCAGCAGCGCCACCGTCGGCAGCCAGATCAAATGTAGATGTGCGGAATGTGATCACTTTGATCGCATCAGACGTCTTCACAGTTTGAACCGCGTTGCCTGCATAGACTGGGCGCTTGAACGTGTCAGCGTCGACAATTTCGATCACGTCAGACAAAACCATCACGTCCAAAAGTGCCGCCGCGCGTGGCAGGACGTTTTTTGCGATTGAAGTGGATGGTGCCGTGATGTGGCTAAAGTCGCCCGCAAGGCTAACAATCAATGCGGCGACGTTTTCAGCCAAAGCATTTGCGTATGCAGCGTCATCAGCGTGTAACACTTTGGAAACACCCGCGATCTTTGCGGCTTCTTCTGCTGCGGCTGCAGGGCCGCAAACCAGCAAAGTCACATCACCAATTTGACCAGAGGCAGTGACAGCTTTCGATGTTGCGTCCAGCGCCAACGCGCCGCCCACAATTTCTGCAAGACAAAGTACAGCCATTAGACAAGGCCTCCTTCTTTGAGTTTCGCAACCAATTCATCCACAGAGCCAACGATAATGCCAGCTTCGCGCCCAGCGGGCTCTTCCGTGGTGACGATGGTGTGGCGTGGTGTGATGTCGACACCAAGATCGTCGGCGGATTTTTCATCCAACGGCTTTTTCTTGGCTTTCATGATGTTTGGCAAAGATGCGTAGCGCGGTTCATTCAAGCGCAGGTCGGCTGTAACGATCGCTGGAAGTTTAACAGAAATTGTCTGCAAACCGCCGTCCACTTCGCGTGTGACAACAGCCGCGCCGTCTTCGATTTTGACGGCAGAGGCAAAGGTCGCTTGGCCCCAGCCCAAGAGAGCTGCAAGCATCTGACCTGTCGCGTTCATGTCGTTGTCGATGGCTTGTTTGCCAGCAATAACCAATTCAGGAGCTTCTTCGTCAATGACGGCTTTCAGCAGCTTTGCGACTGCCAATGGTTCAATGTCGACGCCTTGATCAGTGGTAATCAAGATCGCGCGATCCGCACCCATAGCCATGGCCGAGCGCAGGGTATCAGTGGATTTTTTCTCACCGATAGACACGACCACAACCTCAGTGGCGACGCCTGCTTCTTTCAGACGGATCGCTTCTTCAACAGCGATCTCATCGAATGGATTCATCGACATTTTTACGTTGGCAAGATCGACGCCAGTGCCGTCGGATTTAACTTTGACCTTAACATTGTAATCAATCACGCGCTTAACAGGTACAATCACCTTCATGCGTCTACTCCCTTAGATTAAAACTGCACGCTTGTGTGCAGTGTCAAAAACTATCTGAGGCAGTTTATGACGTGTCTTTACATAAAGAAACACCCCAAAACGCGACGTTTTTGCTGAAGCAACGTACCGTTTCTTGGGAGTTATCGGTTGGCTCCAGGCACCCAAAGTACGTCATTTTCGCCGTTATTATTGGCCACACGAGAGGCCACAAAAAACCAATCAGATAAACGGTTTAGGTACATAACAGTTGCCATGTTAACGTCTTCCGAAGTGGACAGGTCAACTGTAAGGCGTTCTGCCCGACGTGCGACGGTGCGACACAGGTGCAAATGTGCCGCCAGTGGGGTGCCTCCTGGCAAAACAAACGAACGAAGCGATTGGAGACTCGCATTCATCGCGTCAATTTCCGTTTCGATTCGGGTCACTTGACTGTCGATAACACGCAATGGGGCGTATTCCGCTTCGCTGTCTTTTTCCATATGTGGGCGGCACAAATCGGCGCCTAGGTCGAACAGATCATTCTGTATGCGCGCGAGTGCCAAGTCCATATCGTCTGAAGCATGCAAGCGTGCCATTCCGACGGTGGAGTTCAGTTCGTCGACCGTTCCATAGGCGTCTACGCGTGTGGCGAATTTTGCAACACGGCTGCCATCCCCAAGTGCGGTTTCGCCTTTGTCGCCGGTGCGGGTGTAAATTTTGTTGAGAACAACCATGATTCAGCCCCTTATTTGCGCAATGCGACGAAGGCGACCACAATGATAACGACAACAAGCTGCGCCAGAATGCGGTACTGCATCATTTTGTTGGACTTTTTCGCGCCATCAGGGCCTCCGCGCCCCATAAAGCTGATGCCTCGGGCGAGGATAAGCGACACGACCACACAGCCGACAATCACGATGATGAAAAGGGGATCACTTTGCATAATACGGTCCTTTGCTTAAACGCGTAACAATCCACATAGCGTGTCTTTGGGGAAAACCAAACATCCTAAGTCATTTGCTCGACAATCTGTCACATCACGAATGCCGCGTTGAACGACTTAGGCTTTGGCTGAAAAGGCGTCCAGAACTGCGGTTGGCAACAGGCGGCGCGCGATTGCTGCGATCCACGTGGGTATAGTGACATAGTAATGCGCGCGCGGGCGATCTGAGTTGAGCGCTTTGATAAGCACATCCGTGACTGCCTCAGGCCCACGTTCAAACCGATCCGGTTTCTTGTGAGCATCATAAAGGCGCGGCACCAATTTTGTGCGGTATTCTTCGGCGCGCGCAGACGCTTTCCAATCAATCCAAGTGTCGAATGCTTTGCGCGCATTGAGGCGAAAATCGCTGGTGATCGGACCGGGTTCAATGCTGACGATATGAATGCCGGTGCCACGCATCTCAAGACGCAACGTATCTGTCAGGCCTTCCAGTGCAAATTTCGAAGAAATATACGCGCCGCGCCAAGGGATCGCGACGAGGCCCAGAACTGAACTGCATTGAATGATATGGCCATGACCTTGAGCGCGCATAACCGGAATGACGCGGCGGGTTAGGTCGTGCCAGCCAAAGAAATTAGCTTCAAAGTTTTGGCGCAGCGCATCTACGGGAAGGTCTTCGACTGCTGCGGGAATAGTGTTGGCGCCGTTATTGTAGAGCGCATCAAGCGTGCCGCCGGTCAGCGTCATGGCTTGTGTGAACGCGGCTTCGATGGATTTCGGGTCCTCATAATCGAGAACAAAACTCTCAAGGCCTTCGTCTTGTAGTCGCGCGCAGTCTTCGGGCTTGCGGCATGTCGCCAAGACACGCCATCCTTGCGCTTTGAGCGTATGCGCCGCGTGGTAGCCAATGCCAGAGGAGCAGCCGGTAATAAGAATAGTGCGCATTGAGTACCCTTTTTCTACACCCGCGAAGAGGGTGGCGCGGCTCAGATAGGTCTGAGCGCTTGAAAGGGCAAAGTGCGGATTAGCTGACGGGTGTCAAGAACTGTGCTGACATGTAGCCTTCGATACCGTCACCTTCGACGACAATTTTGACCCAATCGTTGTCTGCGCGTGCAACCACACGCACGACCTCAGCGCGGACGACTTGCCCGAGAACAGCATTTGAAGTGGACGGGCCAGAGCGCACATTGACGCGATTTGCGGTGACTTTGCTTAGAAGAACTTCTTCGTCTTGCGTGTTTTTGTCAGCTTGCGTCTTTATCAAGGCTGCAAGCTTGGCAGGGTCCGCCACAGTTGTGGTCGCCACGAACTGATCCGCAGCGTCAAGCGCCACTGGGGTAAAGCTAGCCAGTTGTGCGGTTGTGATATTCGGGGTCTTGACGGTGTCTTCCTTGAGATGCGCCAAAGTTGCGACATATGTTGGCGCGCGCTTGGAGGCATCTTCGAAAGGGGCCGTGATCATTGTAACGACAGACGTGCGTTGCGCGCGCAGGGCATCCAGCTCCGCCTTTTCATCCGATGACAATTCGCCACCAAAGGTCAAGAATGAAGCCATGAGACCAATGAGAGTTAGAATTGAAAGGCGCAGCATAATCGTTCCCCTAAACACACTTGTTGAAATGGTGTTCTACACAGTTGCATTTGGGTTGTTGCGGGGAAAAAGGGCTTAGATTTCCCTCACCATCGCCCCGAATAGCACGGTTGTTGCGATCACAGGTGGAACACGTCTTGCCCGCCACGGGCGGCGCTTGTATCACTGAAACATGAGCAGTGATTTGACAGACGAAAATGGTGGCCAGCCCAATGGCGCTGGCGAAACCCAAGAGAGATTGCGCGACGCCATTGGCGAGCGGTATCTGACCTACGCGCTTTCGACAATTATGCATCGTGCATTGCCCGATGCGCGCGATGGTCTAAAGCCCGTGCATCGCCGTATTTTGTACGCCATGCGCGAATTGCGCCTGTCCTCTAACGGGGGCTTTCGTAAATCGGCTAAGATTTCTGGCGACGTGATGGGCAACTATCACCCGCATGGTGATGCAGCGATCTATGACGCGATGGCGCGTTTGGCCCAAGACTTTAACGTGCGCTATCCGCTCGTGCATGGTCAGGGGAACTTTGGCAACATTGACGGCGATAACCCTGCTGCGTCGCGCTACACTGAAGCGCGCATGACAGCGGCCGCTGAGGCCTTGCTTGAAGGCCTGAACGAGGATGCCGTCAATTTTCGCCCCAACTATGATGGCACGCTGACCGAACCTGAAGTTCTGCCTGCAGCCTTTCCGAACCTGCTTGCAAACGGGTCGACCGGCATTGCGGTTGGTATGGCGACGAACATTCCACCGCACAACGTGGTCGAATTGGTTGATGCAAGCTTGCACATGATCAAAACGCCGGATGTGCGGGACGAAACACTGTTGAATTACGTCAAAGGGCCAGACTTCCCGACCGGTGGTGTGATCGTCGAATCCAAGGAAAGCATGGCCAAAACTTATGCCACGGGACGCGGATCATTCCGTCTGCGCGCCAAGTGGGAAGTAGAAGATTTGGGACGCGGACTTTGGCAAATCGTTGTCACCGAAATCCCGTATCAAGTCGCCAAGTCCAAACTGATCGAAAAAATCGCTGAGTTGATCCAGACCAAAAAGGTTCCGATCCTTGGTGACGTTCGTGATGAAAGCACCGAAGATGTGCGCCTGATTTTGGAACCGAAATCGAAAAACGTCGATCCAGACATGTTGATGAACACGCTGTTCCGCAATTCCGATTTGGAAACGCGGTTCTCGATGAACATGAACGTGTTGATCGATGGGCGCACGCCCAAAGTCTGTTCGCTTAAAGAAGTGCTGCGCGCCTTCTTGGATCACCGCCAAGACGTGTTGTTGCGCCGCTCGCAGCATCGTTTGGAAAAAATCGACCACCGCTTGGAGGTCTTGCGCGGCTTTATCATCGCGTTCCTCAATCTGGACCGTGTGATTGATATCATCCGCTATGACGACGACCCCAAAAAGGCTTTGATGGCCGAGGTTTGGGGGCGCGACGTTGCCCGTGCAATGACCGAAGCCGACTATGTGTCGCCGTTGCCTGCGGCTGAAGGCGTGGGCGAGTTGTCCGAAGTGCAGGCCGAAGCCATTTTGAACATGCGTTTGCGCAGCTTGCGCCGCTTGGAAGAAATGGAATTGGTGCGTGAACGGGACGCTCTGCTGCTTGAACGCGCTGGGCTGGCGGAGCTTTTGGCGAACGCTGATGTGCAGTGGGTGCGGATTTCCGAAGAGCTTAAGGACATCAAAAAGCGCTTCGGCAAAGACTATGAGCGCGGCCATCGTTTGACGCAATTCTCTGAGGCCAAAGAGGTCGAAGACGTGCCGCTTGAAGCGATGATCGAACGCGAGCCGATCACTGTTGTGTGTTCTGAAATGGGTTGGATACGTGCCATGTCAGGGCACATTGATTTGACCCGCGAGCTGAAATTCAAAGACGGCGATGGGCCGCGCTTTATTTTCCATGCCGAAACCACGGATCGATTGTTGCTTGTGGGCTCGAATGGGCGCGTTCTGACGCTGTCTGCGGCCAACCTGCCAGGTGGGCGCGGCATGGGCGAGCCGGTGCGACTGATCGTGGACCTGCCCAACGAAGCTGAAATCGTTGATCTTTTGGTTCATAAGCCGGGTGAAAAGCTGTTGTTTGCGTCCAGCGCGGGCGACGGGTTCGTCGTGGCTGAAAATGACATCATTGCGCAAACTCGCACGGGCAAGCAGGTGCTCAACGTCAAAGACGGTGCCGTCGCTGCCTGCGTCCGGCGCGTTGCTGGTGACCATGTTGCAGTGGTTTCCAAAAACCGTCGCTTCCTTGTCTTCCCGATTTCCGAAGTGCCGGAACTTGGGCGTGGCAAAGGCGTGCGTTTGCAAAAGTACAGTCAAGCGCGGGGGGCTCAAGGCACGCTCGAACTCGATGGCGGTCTCAGCGATATCACCACCTTCAATCTGGAAGATGGGCTGAGCTGGACCATGGGGGGCGGCAACACCCGCACCGAAAAAGATCTGTCTCAATGGATTGGCAAGCGGGCAGGGGTTGGCAAACAACCACCACACGGATTCCCGCGCGACAATAAGTTTGGCTAGTCAAATATGGACTGAGAAAAAGGGCGCATATCTGTTGCGCCCTTTTTGCGTTTTAGGGATTTCGACAACCTTAGAGATTTGGCGTGATTCGCGAAGTGGCCGACGCTGGATCGATTGCTTCTCATTGTGCGCTGAAGCGAGGCGTGGCGCGTGATGATCGGCTCAAGACCCGTACTGTGCTAAAAGTTGCAAGAATTGTGACATTTAGCTGTTCAGAATTCTGCAATTCGTCGCTGGAATGGGGGTTCTTGCATCAGATCGCGCCGAACCAGAGGCAAATGTCAACTGGTGCTTGATTTTATGTCTCGAAAACAATAATTAGCCCGCGATGATAATACGGGCCATGTCGGCCCCTTCTTGGATAAAGGCGCCTAAGATATGGCTAAGGAAAAGTTCGAGCGTAATAAACCGCACTGTAACATCGGCACAATCGGCCACGTTGACCACGGTAAGACAA
This sequence comes from Pacificibacter sp., assembly GCF_039769035.1. Lineage (NCBI taxonomy): Bacteria > Pseudomonadati > Pseudomonadota > Alphaproteobacteria > Rhodobacterales > Roseobacteraceae > Pacificibacter > Pacificibacter sp. The sequence goes on along the minus strand of NZ_JBDMZG010000139.1, from coordinate 18 downwards.
CGTTGACAGCTGCGATTA
>NZ_JBDMZG010000138.1:0-14156 GCF_039769035.1 Pacificibacter sp. | reverse complement strand
GTACGAAGAGACAGATCATAGCTGGTAAGATGTTGATTTCTCCACCTCAGCAAACGTCTGCTTGCCCAACGAAGTTGACATTTAAGCTTTGCGCAGCCTTGGTAGTAATGGGAAATTACCGTTATCTTGCGAGCCAACCGCCGTCCACATTCAGTACTGCCCCGTGAATGTAGTCAGCCGCTTTCGACGACAAGAACACTGCAGTACCTGCAATATCCGTGGCGTTCCCCCAACGACCTGCGGGAATACGGGATAAAATCTCCTTAGATCTTACCGGATCTTCCCGGAGGGCTGTCGTGTTGTCGGTCGCGATGTAGCCGGGGGCGATGGCGTTGACGTTGATGCCTTGGGCGGCCCATTCATTGGCGAGGATCTTGGTTAGTCCGGCAACACCATGTTTTGATGCGGTGTAGGAAGGGACGCGGATCCCGCCCTGAAACGAAAGTAGTGATGCGATATTCACCACTTTTGCGTGGCTTTCTTTCCCGAGCGCTTGCTTTGCAAAAGCTTGTGTCGTGAAGAACAGAGCCTTCAGATTTACGTCCATCACAGCGTCCCAGTCTGCTTCAGAGAAGTCCACAGAATCCTCGCGACGGATGATCCCTGCGTTGTTCACCAAAATATCCAGTGGACCGGCTTCGTTAACGAGGGCCTTTCCCGCCATAGGGTCAGCGAAATCAGCCACCGCTTGTTCTGCGGTCCCTTGCGTATCAGCGATTGCGGCAAGCGTTGCATCGCAGTTTCGGCGACCGGCGCAGATTACATGTGCCCCTGCTTTGGCCATTTCGACCGCGATTGCTTGACCAATTCCGGCATTGGCGCCTGTCACCAAGACGCGGCGTCCCGTCAGATCAAAGAGGCTCATCGCAGATCCTCCATGGCAACGGGTTCAACGTCCTTGTAGTCGACATTATCACCAGCCATTGCCCAACAGAACGTATAGCTGCCCGTCCCTGCGCCACAGTGGATCGACCAGGGCGGCGAGACGACAGCTTCTTCGTTCTTCATCACGATGTGACGGGTTTCCTGGGGTTCGCCCATGAAATGGAACACTCGGTTATCCTCGGCCAGATCGAAGTAGAGATAGGCTTCCATCCGGCGATCGTGCAAATGCGCGGGCATTGTGTTCCATACGGACCCTCCGTGGAACATTGTGTATCCCATCACCAACTGACAGCTTTCCATCACCTCGGGGTGAACAAACATGTAGATGGTGCGCTCGTTTGCGGTTTCTGCAGAGCCAAGGCTCAGGCTCGCGGCATCACTCAGAGAAACCAGTTTGTTTGGCAGCGTGCGATGCGCGGGTGTTGAGACGATGTAGAAACGTCCTTGACCTGAGAAGGTGACAGTGCCAGCGCCCATCCCAAGATAAAGGATATCGCCACGCCCCAACTCGTGGGTCTCGTCCCCGCAGGTCACGGCGGCGGGTTCACCGATGTTGAGAATGCCCATTTCCCGGCGATCAAGGATGCTAGGCGTTCCGGCTTCTTTGACGTGATCCAATGTCAGGTCGTTTCCATTGGGAACCGCCGCACCAACGATCATACGATCGTAATGGGTGTAGGTCAGGTTGATTTGCCCAGACAGAAACAGATCAGCAACATGAAAGGCGTCCCGCAGCTGGGATGTATCCATGTCCTTGGTTGTTTCGGAGTTTACGGCATAAACGGTTCGTACATTTAGCATTTCTAGGGTTCCTTAAAGAAAATCGTCGCGGCGTGGGGTGAAGCAATCGACCAGTTGGCCGGGTTCGAGGCAGATGCATCCGTGGATGGCATTTGAGGGGATTACGAAGCTGTCGCCGGCGCCGACTTCGGTCTCGAAACCAGCGACGGTGAATTTAAAGCGCCCGGATTTCACATAGGTAGACTGTACGTGCGGGTGATTGTGCAGAGCTCCTTCGGCCCCTTTGGCCTCAAAGGAAAACTGGACCACCATCAAATCCGGATGATCGGCCAGCACTTGTCTGGTCACGCCTTCGCCCGATGGCACAGTTGGAAATTCACTCACTCTGCGGCTCCTTGCTGTTTTTGGGAATGACGACCCGAAAGCTGTTTTCCTCGGCGTCTGTAAAATACAGCCCGCAGTCAAAGCCCTGGTCGTCTATGAAGTTGAAGATGCGCGTTTCCTGCCCGATCCGGTATGGAACAAGCAGGGTCGCAATCCGGTGCGTTTTTCTCTTGGGGAACCGTGCTGTCAGGTGTGACGACACTGGCAAGCCGTCGTATTCGGATGGATCAACATCCGCGAAAGCTTGCGATTGCTCAAGCGTGGGTGCGCCAGCCGAAGACCAAATGATATCTCCATAAAAGCCCGCTTTCTTGCCGGTATACCGGAACGAAGATGAACCTAAAGAAAACGGGCCATTGGCATGCAAAAGCCAATCAACAGTCACCGGTTCGTCCGCGTCAACGCGGTCTACGACGACAAAAAACTTCTCTTGTATGAAGTAGCAGTCCCGTTCGACCCGGCGGATTACGGGATTTACTTGTTTGTAGGCCTCGGTCGCCTCTGCTTTGATGAGAATATGATCACTGTGCTGCTCAGCAGCGGTGATACGCCCGGCCGCTTTGATGGCCTTAGCCTTGTCGCTTCCTGCGTACTGACCGTTTCCATCGATCAGTAGCGCGTTTTTTGATCTCGTTTGCTTGCGCCAGTTCAGGTGCATGGTTGAATTAAAGGCGACGTAGTGCCCGGACTGGATCGCAAGGTCCTCACCGAAAGCGGAGAGACAAAAGGCGTTCTGATCGGCGTGGGAATGGCTGATAGAACCGAAAGGGCTCGATTTCATCACAAAGTGGATGTGTTCGTCGAGCCGATCCAAGTTGTGCTGAATGGCTGCCCAACCAATGCCCCTAAACCAGCGTAGAGTGTCGATTTCCTTTGGCTCAGCAGATACGACCGAAGGAAAGTCGTGCTCTAGGACCATGTTGTCGAACTCAAGATCCCACCAACCGTAGTTGTAGAATTCGCCCGCAGTACCAAGGTCTCGCTTTTGGACCTGCTGGGCATACCATTCATATGTTCCGTTGCCGGTGACACGTGCGAACTGAGACATCAGTTGCCCCATCTTCAAACACACAGGGGATCCCTGAACTGCATCGTCGCCAAAGGTAGCGCGGAGCGTGTCAGGAGGTTTGGTGTAAAGCGGAAAGTCCCCCGTGTTTTGAAAGAACGGTCTTTGGTAAAGATCGATGGCACAGTAGTTGCGAAGCAAGTTGGCCGCGTCTGCCAAATAGGCCATTCCGGTCATCCAGTAGTGGGTTCCTTCAGCCCAACCACCTTGTTCATCGCCCCAGGGCGAATAAACCGTTGCCAAAAAATCGATTGCGTAGTTCAGCCAATCCGCGGCCTCGGGGACGTCATGGGCCAATGCGATGGCGCATGGCACCAGCACTGCGGACACGGCACGAACGGCGTGGCTATCGTATGGGAATAGGTGGATCTTGGCATTGTCCGTAATGTGGCTGAAAACCTGGCGCGTGCGGGATACAAGGGCGTCTCGGACTGCGCCGCGCTCTGAAACGGATAAATCGTGGTAAAGCCAATCGTATCCCCAAGCAAGGGCCGTCGCGATGCGAAATGCCCATTCATCTGAATAGGTCCGCGAGGTCGGTCCATCCGGGTCCCAGGTGACCGCTTCCAATAGCCATGCTTTGGCAGAGGACTTAAGTTCGGGATCGTTCAGAAGCTCTCCCGCAACAGACATGTGCCGGATTGAATAAACAAGTTCCTGACACGCGATGTAAGTGCTGCGCCAGACCTCAGCAGTGCGAGTACCGCCGGGATAGGGTGCCGGTTCGGTCATAGGGCAGCGATCACGCCACGGGTTCACAGAGAGTTCAAGAAACTGGTCAAACCCGTAAGATTTTGGGTCCGTTTTTATTGCACCGCGAAACGCTGCGACTTTTTCAGGATTAAGCCAAAGTCTTGGGTGGGCTACGGACCATGTTTCAAGCCGTGTTGCAGAACAGCGCACAGGGGTTTCCGGCAATCCATCGGTGATCTGGAACTCTCGAACGGTGCTCCAATCCGAGACCCGTTTCGCCGCATCCGCATCCCATTCAGCATATGCCCAGTACCACGTCCCGGAGTCGAATTTCCGATCTGGTGTCAGAAAATTCCAAGGCAGACTTGAATAGTCAAAGGTGTTAACGCCGCCAAGGTCTCGAGCGTCTGAAATTCGCATGACATAGCGTGCGTTGCTGTCAAGGACGGGCAACCATGTGAATCGAGGCGGGTTCTCGGAAACGATCTGTCCATTTTCGGGAGCGTATCGGATGTTCAACCGTCCCCCGATTGGTTCTTCGACATTGCGTGCTATCGGTCTGCCCTGGCAGAGCTTGCGACTAACCCGATCCCTTTTTGTCTTTTCCATCGCGTGTGCTCATTTTTTGGCGTTAGGCGCTCACCCTATCAGCGATAAGAATCGAGCTACACAAACTAGCATACCAATTTGTTATCTTGTATGCTACTTTGAAATCAAGTCTGGAACCAATGCCTGGAAAGAAATGACCCTGCGCTTGGTGGACCCTTGACTACGTTGAAAACAAGTACAATCTGGCACACAAGATTGCCGTAGGCGGTATGAATTAGGGAATGGCGACAGCTATGGAGACACCAACACTTCGGCCGGTAGGAACACTACTGCAGCGATCGAATCTTTCCGAGGACCAAAACCTGGTGGAACAGATTCACGAGCTGATCCGTCACTTGATCGTGACCGTTCAGCTTCTGCCGCTTCAACGCGTCTCAGAGAGTGAAATTTCAGAGGCTCTCGGGGCGTCCCGCACACCTGTCCGAGAGGCGATGATACGCCTGACCAACGATGGTTTGGTCAAGGTGGTTCCCAAGAGTGGGACTTATGTCACACCGATCAATATCGACCGATATTTTGAAGCGGCCTACATGCGGATTTTGGTGGAAGTTGGGGTCGCGGGACGGGCGGCGCGCCGCTGGAACGCAGAATACGAAGCGAGTGGGGTTTTATCAAAACCCTTCTCGGCGCTGGAAGAGGCACTGGCGAACAAAGATTACTTCAATTTTGCTCGGTCTGACGAGGAATTCCATTTCAACATGTTCGGTGTCGCTGGAGTGCCTGGGCTATGGAATTCCATCAAACACGGTCAACCTGATCTTTCACGCGTTCGACATCTCAAGCGTGTTTTCAAAATCCGCAGGAGCGAGCGGGTGGTGGATGAGCATCGCGCAATTGCAGAGGCTATCTATGCACGTTCCGAGGAGGGTGCTGAAAAGGCCATGCAAGCGCATTTGGGAACGTATGAAGACGAAGCCAAGAAGTTGTCAGAGAGTCCGATGCTTGTTGACTACATCACCAAGATCAACGAACCCAGTGAACGCAATGCCCGGACATTTGCTGCAAACGCGGAGTTCGCGCGCGAGATGAAAGAGCACCTGGCTTTCACGTTTTAGTCTTTACTTTAAGGAGCGCCCTTACCAGCGTGGTACTTTGCGCACGTAATCAGGCACGTATTTCAGCATCTCTTCCGTGTCGTTTCGATCGCTGACCATCGCTTGCTCATAAAGCGCGTTGAGGTCAGCCAGCGCCTCATGATCCAATTCAACTCCAAGTCCCGGTCCCTCGGGAACGCGCAATTTGCCATCCTTGAACGCCCGGCGGCCGCCCTTGATGATTTCCTTTGTGGACCAAGGATAATGGGTATCGCAATCATAGGCCAAACGCGGTGACGCCGCCGCGACATGGCACATGGCGGCAAGTGAGATGCCCAGATGAGAATTGGAATGCATCGACAAGCCAAGATTTGCGGCCCTGCACGTTTTGCTGAGGCTCACGGCTCCCGTGGCGCCGCACCAATAGTGATGATCGCCCAAGATGATCTGAGCGGCGTCTTTTGTGACCGCCTCGAAAACCTGTTCCAATTCCACAACGACAAGATTGGTGGCGAGCGGGATATCGATTAGTTTTGAAAGCTCGGCCATGGCGTCCATGCCGCGACATGGATCTTCGAGGTATTCAAGAATACCGCCCAATTCGTCGACCACGCGTTTTGCAGTTGGAACGGTCCATGCGCCCATTGGGTCGATGCGCAGATTGTGATGTGGGAAAACCTCGCGCAGTTTTTTAAGCGTTTCGATTTCCAAATCAGGTTCAAGGACCCCGCCTTTCAATTTAAGAGATTTGAATCCGTGTTCCGCGACAAACACGCGGGCCTGATCGACCAACGCATCGGGGGTCATGACCTCGCCGAATATGTCAGGGCCGAATGTCAGGTCTTGTTTGGCGAATTTGTAAAACAGATAGCCGCCAAAATTCACTTCTTCGCGGACAGCGCCGCCTAACAGATCGCAAACCCGCCGATCAGTCTTTTTGCCGATGATATCGAGGCAGGGGATTTCGAATGCGCTATAGACCACGTCCGTCAATTTGTGATCGGTCAGCATGGTGGGTGCGTTGATGCCGCCACCTTCGGGGAGGGCGGCATTAACCCGCTGCCGCAGGTCGTGCAGGTGAAGCGGATCAAGCCCAATAAGGGTCGGCGCGACCTTGTTCAGCCCGATCAAAGTGCGTTCGGCCCCGTAGGATTCCCCCAACCCGATCAACCCGCATTCGGTACGAATTTCGATCACTGACCGCAGGAAGACCGCTTGCTGAACGCCCTTTGTGTTCACCAGTGGTGTGTCGGGGATGGCAATCGGGGTCACGGTTACATTGGCTATTTTCAAGGGGTTGGACTCCGAGTTTGAGCATTTCAATACGGCCAGATTCGCCGCTTCAAATTCAAACTAGCATGTAAGATATCAAATTGATATACAAGTTTGTAGCGAGGCGATTCTTATCACTTTCAGAAACTCGCCTCAGTTTCGGGCCTCCTAATGTTGGTCCAGCTAAAAAGGAAAAATGGAATGTCCGGCGTCAAACTGCAGAAGATCGTCAAAGCTTATGGGGCGGTACAAGTCGTTCACGGGATCGATCTTGATGTGCAGGAAAATGAGTTCGTTGTTTTGGTTGGTCCCTCTGGCTGTGGGAAATCGACGACACTGCGAATGATTGCCGGTCTGGAGGAGATCAGCGCTGGGGCTCTTCACATCGATGGAAGGTTGATGAACCGCGTCGCGCCCAAAGACCGAGACGTCGCCATGGTGTTTCAGAACTATGCCCTCTACCCGCATCTGAACGTCGCAGAGAACATCGCGTTCGGCTTGAAAATTAGGAAAGTCAGCAAACCTGAAATCGAAAAATCCGTCGAAGAAGTTGGCCATATTTTGGGGCTGACAGAGTATTTGGATCGCCGCCCAGCCGACCTTTCAGGTGGGCAACGCCAACGGGTTGCCATGGGGCGCGCGATTGTACGTCGTCCGAAGGTGTTTCTGTTTGACGAACCGCTTTCAAATCTCGATGCCAAGCTGCGTACCCAAATGCGGGCCGAGATCAAGCGGTTGCACAATCGGTTAGGCGTGACGTCCATTTACGTCACTCACGATCAGGTTGAAGCCATGACGCTAGCGGATCGTATCGTTGTCATGAGTGACGGCAACATCGAACAAGTCGGCACGCCGATGGACTTGTTCCTTAATCCCAAAAGCGTCTTTGTCGCCAGCTTCCTGGGGGCGCCGCCCATGAACATGATCAAGGCCACCGTCGCAGAAGGTGACACCGGTCCGGTTGCGGTTTTCGAAGGGCAAAAAATCAAACTGGCCCCTCTTGAAGCGCTGCGAAACCAAATCGGCAAGAGTGTTACCGTTGGCATACGGCCTGAGTTTGCCGAGATCGCAGGTGAAGGAACTGCAGACCGCATCCACATCGGCATGGACTTAATTGAGACGCTGGGATCCGAGGCTTTGCTACACGCCACTTTGGGTGGTGAGCCATTTGTGATCCGCACCGAAACCCTTGGAAAACACAACGCATTGGGCGGGGTCAGCGGATTTACGATCCGCCCAGATCTCATTCGCGTCTTCGACGGAGAAACCGGTGAGGCATTGGTAGGTCAAGAGGTTGAAGCATGAGCGCGCCCAAGGATGACCTAAAACGCCCACGAGAGTTGAAGACTTTTGTCGTGCCAGGAGACGAACGCTCTCGCCTTGAGCGGATCACCGATCATCTGAAACGAGATTGGCAACTCTATCTGCTCTTGGCGCCCACGATCATTTGGCTTCTGCTGTTTCTGTATAAGCCAATGTACGGGCTTCAGATCGCATTCAAAGATTACAGCGTCTTTCGCGGTATTGCCGACAGCCCTTGGATCGGTTGGGACCATTTCGAGACGCTGTTTGGCAGCGAACAGTTCCTGCGCGCCCTGCGAAATACCATCTATATTTCGCTACTTAGTTTACTGTTCGGGTTTCCTGCGCCAATCATTCTCGCGTTGATGTTCAACGAAATCTACCAACAGTGGTTCAAGAAAACGGCACAGACAATTGTCTATCTGCCGCACTTCATCTCGTCGGTTATTATCGCAGGCATCGTAATCACCGCGTTTTCACCGTCTGCTGGTATCGTAAATACGGTCATCGGGTGGTTGGGTTTTGATCCGGTCTACTTCCTGACAAAGCCCGAATGGTTCCGCCCCATTTTCGTTGGAACCACGATTTGGCAAGAGGCCGGATTTCAATCGATTGTCTATCTCGCGGCGATCGCGGGCGTATCGCCGACACTGTACGAAAGCGCCGTCGTTGATGGCGCAAGTCGGTGGCAGATGATGTGGAAAATCACGCTGCCATCGATCATGACGACGATCATCATTATGTTGATCATTCGGATCGGCAACATGCTTGAAGTGTCTTTCGAGATGATCATCCTGCTCTATCAGCCCGCAACCTATGAAACGGCTGACGTCATCAACACTTACATCTACCGGCAAGGTATTCAGGGCGGTCAATACGACTTCGCTGCTGCTGCAGGTCTCTTCAACGCGGTGGTCGCCTTCGTCCTTGTGATGACGGCCAACACCCTCAGCAAGCGCTATTCACGCACATCTTTGTGGTGAGGGGGATCAGACTATGAGCGACGCAGCACTCTATTCCCGTGGCGATCGGATATTCGTCTGGATCAATGTTTTCCTGATCGGTGCCTTTGCGATTTCGACCCTGTATCCGTTCATCTACATCGCTGCGCTGTCATTCAGTAGCGGGTTCGAGGCACGCGCCGGGAACGTGCTTCTTACACCAGTCGAATTCACAATCGCGGCTTATGAACGGGTGCTGTCCCAACCGCTATTCTGGTCCAGCTACGCCAATACGTTCATCTATACCATCGGCGGCACGTTGATGAGCCTCGCTTTCATCATTCCGGGGGCTTACGCGCTTTCACGGCCTCGGCTTTTTGGTCGGCGATTCTGGAACCTCATGGTCGCATTCACAATGTGGTTCCACGCCGGGATGATCCCGTTTTTCCTGAACATGAGGGACCTTGGTCTGCTCGACAGCTATTTCGGCATCATCATCGGCTTTGCCGTCAACGGCTTTAACGTCATCCTGTTGCGCAACTTTTTCGAAGGTGTTCCAAGCTCTTTTGAGGAAGCCGCCCGCATGGACGGCGCAAATGAACTCCAAATCCTTTGGAAGGTCTATGTACCGCTGGCCAAGCCAGCCATCGCGACGGTTGCGTTGTTCTGCATCGTGTCGCGCTGGAACGGCTTTTTCTGGGCGATGGTCCTGTTGCAGGACGAAAAGAAGATCCCGCTGCAAGTCTATCTGCGCAAGGTCATCGTTGTTCTGTCCGACGACGACGAATTCGCTAGCAGCCTTTTGACTGCAAGCTACTCGTTCGAGACCGTGAGTGCTGCGATCATCGTGTGCTCCATCATTCCGGTCCTGCTGATCTACCCGTTTCTACAAAAATACTTCAACAAAGGCATCCTTCTTGGAGGTGTCAAAGAATGAAGAAAACAAGAACGCAACTAGGAGGAACTCATGCGTAAACTCTCAATAATTTCGGCGCTGCTAATGGGCAGTGCGCTCTCGGCACCTGCCTTTGCAGATGACCACTTGCGGGTGGTTGATGAACCGCTCGAGCTCACTATCCACATGCACTGGCGTCGCGCCCAAAACTACAATGAAGACTACGCCACAGAACAAGCCGCCGCCAAAATGACGGGTGTGTCTTTGGTGGACGCAACCGTTGGCTCAAACACAACAGATACACGCGAAGCACATAACCTGCTGATTGCCTCTGGCGACATTCCAGACATTTTTGGCGGCCAGCACGTGCGCGAATTCGTAAACGAATATGGCCCCCAAGGCGCGTTCCAGCCGTTGAATGACTTGATTGCCGAACATGCGCCGAACATTCAAAACTATATCGATCAATACCCCGAGCGTTTTGCTGCGATCTCTGCGGCGGATGGCAACTTGTACTATATTCCTTACCTCCCCGATGGGTTCTTCGGTCGGGCCTATTTTATTCGACAGGATTGGTTGGACACCCTAGGGATGGAGCAACCGCAAAACGTCGATGAGCTTTATGACGTGCTGGTTGCGTTCCGCGACCAAGACCCCAACGGCAATGGCGAAAAGGACGAAGTGCCCTATTTTGCCCGCCACTGGGAGGAAATGATCCGGTTGGTCACGCTTTGGGACGGCCGGACAAGCGGTTCTGATACTTATCACGACTTCATGGTCGTAGATGGCCAGCTTACACACCCATACATTGGTGAGGGTTATCGCGACGGGATTGCAAACCTTGCCCAATGGTATACCGAAGGCCTGATAGACCCAGAAGTCTTCACGCGTGGGTCATCCGCGCGGGACTTCTTTCTGAGCGAGAACCTTGGCGGTGTGTCCCACGATTGGTTCGCTTCGACAGCTGGTTACAACGACAAGCTGCGCGACAGCATTGAAGGATTTGAATTCGTGCCCTTCATTCCCCCAGCATCGGTTTCCGGCGTTCGCATGGAAGAGCATCGCCGCATCCCTGTTAAGCCGGACGGGTGGGCCATGGGTCACACAAACGAAAACCCTGTCGAAACGATCAAGTATTTCGACTTCTGGTTCTCTGAAGAAGGCCGTCGTCTTGCCAACTTCGGAATCGAAGGGGTTCACTACAATCTGATAGACGGTGAAGCGATCTACACCGACGAGGTGTTGAATGCAGACCTTGCTGTCGTAAACCAAATGTACGAAGCGGGTGCGCAAATCTGGCGCGGGTTCCCACAGGACTATTCCTACGAATTGCAGTGGACCAATCCTATCGCTAAGGCTGGCATCGAACTCTATGGTCAAGGCGATTACCTTGTTCCGATTTTCCTGGGGGTGACCATGACGGAAGAAGAGCAAGCGGTATATGATCGCCACTGGCCACAGATCCGGACCTACATGCTCGAAAAGCAGCAGGCTTGGGTTCTCGGCTCAGGTGACGTGCAAGCCGACTGGGACGATTACATCGAAACCATCGACGGAATGGGTTTGGACAAAGTGCTTGAAGTCATGAACGCGGCATACGCCCGCCAGCAGGGCTAGGCCCGGCCAATGCAAGCCTGTGCGGCGGCGAGATCCGCCACACAGGGACTTCTTTTCCCCAACCTCCCTACAACAAACATAGTGATATCATGACAAACCCACCCCAAACGGCCGCCTTCTATCGCGGTGAAAAGAGTTTTTCTGTTGAACAGCTTGCCCCGATCGCACCTGCAGGGGGCGAGGTTTCTGTCAAGATTGCCTATTGTGGGATCTGCGGAACAGACATGCATGTCTTTCACGGAAATATGGATGCGCGCGTCGGTCACGAGCGGATCATCGGCCACGAGATGTCAGGCGTTGTGCATGCATTGGGCGAAGGCGTTGATGGCCCGTCAATCGGCACCAAGGTCGTGGTGCGTCCGCTTCAGGCTTGCGGAGATTGTCCCGCTTGCAATGACGGGCACGCCCATATCTGCCACAATCTTAAGTTCCTGGGGCTGGATACCGATGGTGCGATGCAAGACGTCTGGAATGTGCCTGCACACACGTTGCACGTGCTGCCCGATGACCTTCCCCTTGACCACGCCGCCCTGATCGAGCCCGTCGCGGTCGCCTGCCATGACGTACGTCTTTCCGAATTGAAACCGGGCGAAAACGTTGTCGTCATAGGGGGGGGGCCTATCGGAATTCTCGTCGCTATGATCGCAAGAAAAGCGGGCGGCACTGTCGTGATCTCCGAGGTCAATGAACATCGCATTGCTGTGGCATCAAAGCTGGGATTTGAAACCATCAACCCGGCGCAGTCTGATCTGGAGAATGCAGTTAGCACCCTGACAGGCGGAAAGGGTGCCGAAGTTGTCTTTGAAGTCTCCGGAACGCAGCCCGGTGTGGACGCCATGACACAAGTCGCCGCTACGCGTGCGCGGATCGTCATGGTCGCGATCCACGCACAAAATCCGCAGATTGATTTGTTCCAATTCTTCTGGCGCGAATTGACACTGATCGGCGCGCGTGTCTATGAACCCGAAGATTACGAAAAGGCAATCGAGGCAGTCGCGTCTGGCGCTATTGACTGTGAAACAGTGATAACGGACATCACGCCGCTGGCGAAAATCCAGTCAGCTTTTGAATCCTTGGATCGCAGCCCAACGGCACTGAAAAGCCTTATCAAGGTATCCGGCGATGCCTAAGCTGCTCTGCATAGGTGAGGTCATGGCCGAAATCCGGCTGGGCCACGATGGCAAGCAGTCGCTGAGCTATGCGGGAGACACGTTCAACACTGCGGTCTATTGCGCGCGCGCTTTAGGAGACGCTTCCGACGTTTCTTATCTTTCGCGGGTCGGTCGCGACGCGCTTTCAGACGGCTTTCTGGATGCAGCAAAACAGCATGGCTTGGACCTGTCGCATGTCGAAAAGGATCGCGACAAAAACATAGGCATCTATGCCATTTCGACCGACAAACAAGGAGAACGCCACTTCGACTATTGGCGGGAAAACTCGGCTGCGCGCCAACTTTTCTCGGCGGATTCAAACTGTTTAGAGTTGCCAGATGCTGAGGTCATCTACTTTTCCGGAATCACGTTGGCGATCATGTCTCCGGACGCGAGGGACAGATTTCTTGATGCCGCGCAGGAAAAGTCGCTTTCCGGTCAAGTTAGTATAGCTTTTGATTCCAATTACCGCCCGAAACTTTGGGAAAACAAGACTGTGGCGCAGAACAGGATTGCACGTGCATGGGAGATCGCGGACATCGCCCTGCCGTCGATCGACGATGAGATGCTCTTGTTTGACGAGGCCGACGAACAGGATGTGGTGGATCGGTTTCAAGCAAAACAATGGCGCGGTTGCGCCATCAAACGCGGGTCACGCGGTCCGATTGCTCCTCATCTTTCGATTGAACATCACCCAAAGTTTGTCGTGAATAGTTCAGTTGTCGACACAACTGCTGCTGGTGACAGCTTCAACGGCGGTTTTCTGGCGGCGCTGATACGCGGGTCGGATATTGAGGACTGTCTGACCGCAGGCCATCAGATCGCAAGCCAGGTTGTGGCGCACACTGGCGCAATTATCGCAAGATAACTGACTGGAAAACAGTCCAAAGCTTAGGTTGTCTCGGTGCTCCGACTGGTTGAAGAAAAGTATTTGGGGACGCCAGGAACGCCACTTTATTTCAGGAGCACTTCGATTGCCGGAATGAATAACATTCCTAATTCGCAGTCGCGGACGGAACGAATGCATGTCTGAATACACAGTGGCGGGAACTCAAAAATCGACTCAAATTGAAACGAGTTTTGGATGTCTGTTTTGGCCAGACGACTGAGCCGCGTTGCAAAAACAGCGAGGGTCAGGCTGCCACGCTTGTATTTTTTTGCTGCTGCGAAGCGTGCAAAGAGGAAGTTGAGCACTTGAAATTCCACGGCTAGTTTGTTGCTCGACCTGGGTGTTGGAAAGATCAACTAGGCTACGCGAAGTCTAAATGACCGTTTTTCTCGCCGGGCTGCGGTGCAGATAACAACACTCTTGCTTCAAAACCTTCGCTGCGCGCGCTCGCAGCAAGAAAATCCAATTCACAGGTAGGGCTCGAAGCTGCCATTCGCTCTGCCTAACGTGAATGTCCTCTCTGTGCGGAAAGCCAGCACTCTCATCATTTGTGTCACCAAACCATGTTCACCCAAAACTTCGCCAACACAGTGTTCGCAACACAGCACTAGCCAACACTGTGTTCAACACCGTGATTCAGCGCCTAAAATAGTCAGCAACACGGCAAAAAGTGTGTT
>NZ_JBDMZG010000020.1:0-88849 GCF_039769035.1 Pacificibacter sp. | reverse complement strand
TAGAGAATATATAGGATTTTCATAACTTTTGAGCTAGTTCTGGAAAGGTCTCGGTCATGACCACTGCTTCAGGTGCCGTAACGCATCCCATCAATTCTCTTGGTTTCGCCAAGCCCCCGTCTGAAACACGGGTTGTCGTCGCCATGTCTGGCGGCGTTGACAGCTCTGTCGTAGCGGCGCAGCTGGCCGAAGAAGGCTATGATGTGGTTGGCGTGACTTTGCAGCTTTATGACCACGGGGCCGCTTTGTCAAAAAAGGGTGCTTGTTGTGCGGGTCGTGACATTCACGATGCGCGGCGCGTGGCCGAAGAGATGGGTTTCCCGCATTACGTCTTGGACTACGAGAATGTGTTCAAAGACGCGGTGATTGATGAATTTGCTGACAGCTACTTGGCGGGGGCTACTCCTGTGCCCTGCATTCGTTGCAATGAGCGGGTGAAGTTTAAGGATCTGTTGGAAACGGCGAAGGATCTGGATGCAGATTGTATGGCCACGGGGCATTACATTCAGCGCAAAATGGGCGAGAACGGCGCAGAGTTGCATTCGGCCGCCGACGGCAATCGTGATCAGAGCTATTTCTTGTTTTCAACGACAGAACAACAGCTGGATTACTTGCGGTTTCCTTTGGGGCATTTGAAATCAAAAGACGAAACCCGCGCTTTGGCGTCGAAATACGGATTGGCCGTGGCGGATAAGCCCGACAGCCAAGACATTTGCTTTGTGCCGAACGGTAACTATGCGTCCGTGATTGAAAAGCTGCGTCCAGGTGCGGCTGAACCGGGCGATATTGTGGACACTGAGGGTACTGTGCTGGGCCAGCACAACGGGGTGTTGCATTATACTGTCGGACAACGCCGCGGGCTTGGCATCGGCGGCTTGGCCGATCCATTGTATGTGGTGAAACTGGATGTGGAGCAAAAGCAGGTCATCGTTGGCCCGAAAGAAATGCTTGCCACTCGCAAAATCCCAGTGCGTGAAATCAATTGGCTGGGTGATGAGCCTTTGTCATCACGCGAAGAATGGCATGTTTTGGTGCGAGTGCGTTCGACTCGTCCTCCACGCGAGGCAATCATTCGGCCTATTTCTGATACAGAAGCAGAGGTTGAGTTGATTGTGGCCGAAGAAGGTGTTTCAGCGGGGCAGGCTTGTGTGTTCTACGACGACAACAGCACACGTATCTTTGGTGGTGGATGGATTTGGCGCGGGTATTAAGCCCGCGATATCCCATCCAAAATTGCCTTTGCGGCCAGCAAACCAGGCGCTTCGCCGCCCTGCCCTAAACGCTGCATGGTGAGATCAAGTGCTGCGCTTTGAGCGTCGGGGTTTTGCAGAACATCGCTGAGAGATTTGGCAATTGGGTCGGGTTGACAGTTTTGCGCCAAAAACTCCGGCACCACACGGGTTTCGGACACCAGATTGACCAAAGTCACGGTGTCGATCAGCAATTTGCGCTCGACGATTTTTTGCGTCAGCCATTGCATTTTATAAGCGATCACCATCGGCGTTTGATTGGCAGCAAGTTCCAGTGACACCGTGCCAGAGGCCGCCAGAGCGATGTCCGCAGCTTTAAAGGCTGCGCTCTTAGATTCTTTATCGGAGGCAGAAATCAAAATGGGCTTCACAGGCCAAGACGCGGTTTTTTCACGCACCAAAGCCTCAACTGGGCCAGCCATAGGCAAGACATAGCGCGCGTCGGGGTGTGATTTCGCGAAAATGCCAAGGGTCTTGCCAAAATCATCCGACAGCCTTGCCACTTCGCCTTTGCGCGATCCGGGTAGGACCAAAACCAAGGGCGCATCGCCGATTTGGAAGGCACTGCGAAACTCGGTGACGTCTTCGCCCTTGGCGATTGCTTCGGTGGACACAGGGTGGCCGACAAAATCACAGCGCAGCCCTTCTGCCTCAAAATACGGCGGCTCAAACGGAAACAGAGCCAGAACCTGATCGACTTTGGTGGCCATTTTGGCAGCGCGCTCAGGCCGCCACGCCCAGACCGTGGGGGCAACATAGTGGCAGACGCGCAGATCAGACTGAGCCTTGACGATATCGGCCACACGCAGACAGAAATCAGGGCTATCGATGGTCAAGATCACATCCGGTTGCCACGCGATGGCGGCTTCGGCGGTCTCTTTAATGCGGCGTTTGAGGTGAAAATATTTGGGCAGGATTTCTAGGATGCCCATCAAGGACAGCTCATCCATGGGGAACAGGCTTTGCAGGCCCTGCTCAGCCATCAAAGGTCCACCGACGCCTTGGAACTCAACCTCTTGCAAGGACGCCAGCCCAGCCATCGCAGCAGCACCCAGTTTGTCGCCAGATTGCTCGCCTGCGATGATAAAGACCTTGAGCTTGCTCATAGTGCTTTCAGGAAAATACCTGCCTCTTCAACGCGGGATTTGACACTGGCACGGTCCAGAACAATGACTTTCTCGGCCGGGATGACAAGCCCCGCAAGCCCTGCTTTGATCACGGCATCAATCGTGTCAGGGCCAATGGTTGGCATATCAATGCGCATGTCTTGGGTGTGCTTGGGCGCTTTCACAAACACGCCTTTGGCGCGGCGTAAATGATCTGGTGTCGCAGCCACGTAAGCCAGCATAGAATCCGTGCCTTGCAGCGTCTCGATCCCAAGCATCATGCCGCCTGCGCAAACCGCCCCTTGGCCAACATCCAATGGCGACAAGGCAGACAAGACCTCTTGCGCGCGTGCGGCGTCTTTGTCGTCTTGTTTGCTGGGTTTGGCACCCCAGACTGTACCTTGGGACAGGACCAATTTGGGGCAAATATCCACAGCACTTTTGATAGAAAAGCCTTGATCGGTAAAGATTTCAAGAACCTCACGCAGCAACGCATCATCACCCTTGGTCAAAGACACGGCCAGACGCATGGCATGGCGGTCCATCAACACGGGGTTCACTTTCGGGCGCGCCATGGCACCGGCAAAGGCAACAGAGGTAACGTCCAGCGCTTTGAGGTCTTTGAAAAGTCGCCCAAGTTTTTCGATCCGTGCAGAAACATGTGCGATGCCCTCAGGCACAGGCGTGGCGTCCAAAGTCACATAGACAGGCGCATCCAATTGGGCAGCCAAAAGCTGTGGCAACGCACCTGATCCTGCAATAATGGCCGTTCTGGTCACGCGTGGATCACCTTATTTAGGGGTTAAAAAACCACGGTCGCTTTCGCCAGTGACAAAGGCGATCATCTTAGCGACGTATTCGCTATCGAAGTCTTCTGATAGGCGCATGGCGCGTTCTTTAAACGACCCTTCGCCCTGTTTGAGCATCTGAAAGGCTGCGCGCAATTGATTGATATCATCACGTGCAACGCCACTGCGCTTAAGGCCGACCAAATTGAGCCCGTCCAACTCAGCACGGGGCCCTTGGACAAGTGCATGCGGCAAGACATCTGCTGTCACCATCGAGAGCGCGCCAATGATGGCGCCCTGCCCGATACGCACAAACTGGTGGATGCCAGATAGCCCGCCGATGATCACGTTGTCTTCGATGAAGCAATGGCCTGCGACAGCCACCGAATTGACCAAAATGACACGATTGCCAATCTGAACATCATGGGCAACGTGCGCGCTGGCCATGAACAAATTGTCGTCGCCCACACGGGTCACGCCGCCGCCTTGGGCCGTACCGAGGTTCAAGGTGACATATTCGCGAATACGGTTGCGCTTGCCAACAATCAGCTTGGTGGGCTCGCCATCGTACTTCAAATCCTGCGGAATCGCGCCAATTGAAGCGAATTGGAAAATGACGGTATCATCACCTATGAATGTGTCACCTGACACAACCACATGGCTTTTCAACTCCACGCCTGCGCCCAAAACCACCTGAGGTCCAACAAGGCAAAACGGTCCGATAACACAGTTTTCACCCACGATCGCACCGTCCTCGATCACGCTCGATGGGTGGATGTTCGCACTTGGATGGATGCTCATAGAGGGCTCCGAATTTGAAAAGTGACCCGACCGCAAAAAGGATCAGTCTTTTGGAAGATCCATCATCGCTGTGAATGAGGCTGTGCAGGCGACTTCGCCGTCAACTTCTGCGCGACCTTCGAATTTCCACACTTTACCACCACCACGTTTGGTTGTGATGTGCATTTTCAATACGTCACCTGGGACAACCTTGCGGCGGAATTTGCAGGATTCGATCGACATGAAGTAAACAAGAAAATCTTTGTCAGCGAGACCCTTTTCAACGCCAACCATTACGGCTGCGGTTTGCGCCATGGCTTCGACGATTGTCACGCCCGGCATGATCGGCGCACCTGGGAAGTGGCCTTGGAAATGCGGTTCGTTGAAAGTGACGTTTTTGAGCCCCGTGCAGGTGTCTACCCCATCGATGTCAACCACGCGATCAACCAACAAAAATGGATAGCGATGTGGAATAATGCGTTGAATGAGATCGATGTCTGCTGTTTTGAAGCTCTCGGTCATATCCGTCCCTTGTCTTTCGTAACTCTTCCGGCGCAACAGTTATCGCGCGGTTTTTCAATCATGATGAGCCAACGTGCCGTTGTCCAGCACCTCGCGTGAATTGTTCGCCCGCCTTTGGCATTTTGTGAACCAAAATGTGTTGAGTGAAGTCAGTATCAATGCGGTCGCGCGAAAACAAGACGGCATGCCCCACAATTGGTTTTGAATGTGGTTTGTATGGGTTACTTACTTTGGGGAAGTATCCGCATTGTCGACATCAGCCCCTTGGTCGATCACGATCTCATCCGTAACAATGTTTTCAGCTGCCGCAGCACGGGCATTCATCCTCGCAACCACACCTCGTGAAATGTCTATCGAAGCAGACATCAGATAAATCTGCTTGCGTTCAAAAACGGCGATTGCACCGACTTCTTGTGCAATTTCAGTGAGAACGAGGTTGAGAGACGCGTCGAACTCACGCAGGCCTTCATCGTACACGGTTTGCACAGTTTCAGACTTTGATTTCTGGGCGGCCCGAATAGATGTCACTTTCTCGTCAAAGGCTTCTGCACGCGCCGCGAACTCTTCAGGTGTCAGGGTCTTCTTGAGAATGGAAAGCTCTTTTTCCTCTGCTTCGAGCGCCGCATAAATCGCGTCATTTTCACTAACGAGATTATTGCGAAGTTCTTCAATCTTGGCGTCAAGGTTTTGACCAAGCGTTGATGCCGCAAAGATTGCATCACGATCAAATGCAATAACGGGAATCTGAAACCCACTGCGTTGTGGTGCCTGCTCTGATGGCGTCGTTGCACCTGAATTTGAGGTACCTTGAGCCACGACTGGGCCAGACAGCACAGCCGAAACAGCCACACAATATGCCCAGCCCAGACGTTTCATTAAAACTGCGTCGCGATCGTCAAATCAAACGTTTGTTCGATATCGTAATCTTCTTTGGCCAGTGCACGCGTGAAGTTAAACCGCAATGGACCAATAGGTGTTTGCAAGAAGATTGACGTCCCAACAACAGTCCGCCACGCGAGGTTTTCACTACCACCTGCGCCGGTTGCGTCATCAAGCCCCCAAATGGCGCCGTGATCCAAGAATACCCCACCTTTGATGCCGTACTCTTCGGGCAGGCCCAGCGGAAACACCGTTTCCAATCGCGCGGCCGCAAAGAAGTTACCACCCAATGCAAGGTCGGTCGCCGTATCGCGCGGGCCAATGCCACCTGGCTCAAACCCGCGGAGTCTTGAAGTGCTTGAGAAATACCGATCAGACACGCGTGTGTTCATGCCAAGGCCATCAATCATTCCGCCTTCAAGCGTGGCGCGCACAGTAACTTCTTCGTTCAAAACCTGTGCTTCTGCGGTCAATTCAATAGCATTTTTCAAATACTCAACGTCCCCACCAAGACCGGCGTAGTCTTGGCTAAACTTGAACAAAATGCCTGCGTTTGGGTTCACACCATTGCGCCGCGTATCAAAAGAATACGAATACCCAACGGACTGCTCAAAGACCTCTCCGACCGCGATATCGTCTTCAATCATCGCAGGAAGCACGGCATCATTTGGATTCGTCAAAGTAGACAATCCGGCCCTGTAGCGTAGCGACAAGCGACCACGTTCGGATACGGGGAAAGTCAAGCTCGGAGACACAGACAACTGCTCTTCGGAGTGCAACGCATAAATTGGACGAATGACGCCGTAGTTTGCCGCAAGCCCGAAGGCCACGTCACGGCCCAAGAATGCGGGCTCTACAAAATTGAAGCTGAGGCTGCCGTCATCAAGTTTGGTGGTCAAATTGAACGAAAGCGTTTGCCCACGTCCCAAAAAGTTGCGCTCGCTGAAGGACGCAACCAGATTGACTCCTGATGATACAGAATAGTTCGCTCCGAAAGAAAAGCTGCCGGTCGGGCTCTCAACGACATCGACATCAACCACAACCTGTTGCGGGCTTGACCCCGCGCGCGCATTCACGCGCGCATCGCTGAAGAAGCCCAAAGCACGAATGCGGCTCGCAGTTTCCCGAATTTGGCGTGGGTTAAAGGGATCGCCTTCTACAACGTCAAACTTTTGACGAATGACACGGTCAAGGGTCGTGGCGTTTCCTTCAATATCGATGCGTTCGACAAACACGCGTGGACCGCGTACCAAAACGAATTCAATATCAAGTGTTTGGGCACGGTCGTTGCGGGTGACGCGCGGCTCGACGCGCAAGAAATCAATACCCTTCTTGATCGCCAGCCGCTCCATCCGTTCAACGACGTTGTCTACAGCAACAGGCGAATAGGTTTGACCGGCCCGAATGTTCAAGACCTGTTGAAAGTCTGCGGCATCCGCTTCGGGAATGTTGGAAACCGTTGTCATCGCGCCGAAATCAAAGCTTTGGCCTTCGCGCACGTTGAAGGTCAAGAAATAGGCATTGCGTTCACGCGAAAACTCAGCTGCAACGTTGAGAATTTCAAAATCAACATATCCGCGAGACGTATAAAAATCGGTCAACACGCGTTTATCGAACTCTACGCGGTCTTCTGCGAAGGTATCGCGCCCGACAATTGCGCGGAAAATGCCGGCTTGTTTTGTTTCCAAAACGCGGCGCAAACGCGCGTCTGAGAAGTTTCGGTTGCCCACGAAGGTCAAACGTTCAACTTCAACGCCACGACCTTCGGTGACTTCAAACACCACGTCGACACGGTTGTCAGACCGGCGAATAATCCGAGGCGTAACCGTCGCGGCCAGTTGCCCCTTGGTCTCATAGGCTTCTGTGAGTGCTGCGGCATCAAATTCAACCGTAGCCGGCGAATAGACGCGACGCACCTGGGTCTGCAACACCGGCAATAACTGATCGTCGGAAATCTTTGAGTTGCCCTCGATGTTGATACGAGACACCGTCGGGAACTCAGAGACTTTAATTACAAGCTTTGAACCTTGAGGCAAAAACTCGACGGATTCGAAAAGACCGGACCCCAAAACGCGTTGATACGCATCGTTTACGGCGCCTGCCGATACGGCTTCACCGCGCGCAATCCCTGCATAGGACAAAATTGTTTCTGCCGATACGCGGCCATTGCCTTCAATGGCAACGGAGGAAAATCGAAACTCTTGCGCATACGCGGCAGATGGCACCACGACAGCAGCGGTCGTCCCCATCGCGAAAGTTGCACAAGACAGTGCCAAAGCGCGCGGAAAACTGCTGCGCATGACGTTGTTATTTCCACGTTTTTGAAACCGCATGAAAGCTCATCCATTTACCCAAGTTATTGCTTGAGTAACGGGATTAATTGCCCTTGTCAAAAGCATGCTGACCCTTCACTGGCACACAGGCATACAGTTGCGCAAACCCAAGTCCGTTTGCATGCAAAATATAATGCGCGGCCCCAACGAAGCACGCTCAAAAATGGGTTAGAAATCTATCCGCAAGACTAGCAGTCAGACCCGCTATTTACAAAACAGGTCGCTGCTTAGTCCAAGCACCATCAAGGACAAGATAACAGCCATACCCACAGCCATCATTACATTCACGGCACGGTCTGGCAGAGGTTTGCCGCGTACTGCTTCATAAATGTAGAACACCATATGCCCACCATCCAAAACTGGAATTGGCAGCAGGTTGAGAAGACCAATGGCCGTCGAGATCAAAGCAATATTGCCAATATAATCCGCCAAGGTCGGTGCGCTTGCGATGAACTGCGCCATGCCAATAGCACCGGACATATTACAAGTTGAAATCGCGCCCGTGATCATATGACCGATCCCTGAAAGGGACATCGTGATGATCCCCCAGACTTGGCGCAAAGACGACGTCAAAGCATCTGTGAGTGGAAGTTTTTCCGTTGCAGGCGAAAAGAAATACCCGCCCCCAACACCGATCAGCCAGCGGCGTTCAAAACCGCCGTCAGGCAGCGGTAAATCCCGCGGCAGTGCCGCCAATTGAACGTCAAAGGTTTCGCCAGCGCGCCAGATGCTCATAGTCATTTCAGCGCCATCTTTGGCTTTAACAACTTCTTGTAGGTCAAAAAACGTAGGGACCGCCACGCCGTCAATCGCGGTGATCACATCACCGATTTCCACCCCTGCGCGTTTGGCTGCGGATTTGACTGTAACGCTTGAGACCAATGCTGGGTGCGGATGCGGCGCGGTGATCGTGGTTTCAAAACCATCACGCAAAACCGTGTAAGTCAGCATCTCTTCACGTGGCAAAGACGTGATAAACGTCCCAATGCTTGCCATTTCGGGCACATCCTGACCATCAATGGACAGGATGACATCGCCAGCCTGCAAACCAATTTCAGCAGGCAAAGGCGTCACCTCATCCACAATCAAGCGGTCTTGAATTTGGCCATAAAACGTCAGCAATCCCACAAACAAAACGAAGGAGAAAATGAAATTGAAGAAAGGGCCGGCCAAAACAGTTGCCATGCGTGCCCAAAGCGGCGCGCCAGTCATTGTGTGGCGACGTGCGTCTGCAGGCATGTCTTGGACCAAAGCCGTATCAGGACCAGACGCAGCGTTTGCGTCACCTGCAAATTTTACATAGCCACCTAGTGGCAAGGCTGCGATTTGCCAAACAGTGCCGTGCTTGTCAGTCCGCTGAATAAGCGGTTTCCCAAAGCCAACAGAAAACACATCCGCTTTGATGCCGGACCAGCGGCCAACAATGTAGTGACCGTATTCGTGAATCGTGACCACAATCGACAAGGCAATGATAAACAGCACAACAGTAAAGGCACCGCCGCCGAAAAGAGAAAGAAGACTACTCATACTGTTTTTGCGTCCTGTGTATCATCTGCGCGTCGATTGTTCTGACACGGATATTAATCATTTATTACGATTGACCTAAGGCCATTGTGCGTTTGCGGGCTTCGCTGTCTGCTTCATAGACGTCCGACAATCGGATGTGATCTGATAAAACGCCCAAGTCCGATGACATTTGTGCGAGCACTTGCTCAACATAGACTGCCATATCGGTAAAACCGATGTCACCTGCGATGAACATATCCAACGCAGCCTCTTTTGCAGCATTAAACGTAGCTCCTGCCAAACCGCCAATCTCCATCACCTCGCGTGCAAGACGCAAAGCGGGAAACCGAACCTCATCTGGCGCTTCAAAGTGGAAGGCACCGAGTTTGGCCAAATCCAACCGCTCAACTGGCAAAGCGCGGCGCTGAGGCCAATGGAGCGCATATCCAATAGCGTGGCGCATATCCGGCGCACCCACGTGAGCCATCAAAGCCCCATCCCGAAACCCGACCAGCGCATGAATGTATGACCCAGGGTGAACGATGGTTTCAATTTGATCAGCGTTAAGGCCAAAGAACTCTTTTGTCTCAATGAGTTCCATTGCCTTGTTAAACATGGATGCGCTGTCAATAGTGATCCGCTGCCCCATGTCCCATGACGGGTGCGCGCTGGCTTGCGCCAAAGTTGCGCCTTTCAGTTGTTCAGACGTCCAAGTGCGAAACGGACCACCGGAGGCAGTAATGATCACCCGCTCAACCTCGGAAATCTCTTCGCCAACCAGTGCTTGAAAGACTGCGGAATGCTCCGAATCCACCGGCAAAATGCGCGCACCGTGCTTTGCGGCTTCGGCCAGCAAAAGCGGTCCAGCTGTCACAAGGCTTTCCTTGTTAGCAAGCGCCAAAGTCGTACCGTGCTTGAGGGCTTCAAATCCGGGAGCCAGACCAGCCGCCCCGACAATCGCAGACATGATCCAATCCGCTGGGCGCGCTGCCGCTTCAACCAAGGCCGCCTGCCCCGCGGCGCATTCAATATCTGTGTCTGCCAATGCTTTGCGCAATTCCGGCAGACGGTCTTCATAGGCCGTCACCGCGATATCTGCGGACAAATCTCGCGCATCTTGTGCAAGCTGCGCAATATTGCCGCCGCCCGTAAGGGCAACCACATCATAGGCGCTTTGATCACGCTTAATCAGATCGATCGTGGATTGGCCAATGGAACCCGTCGCACCAAAAATGGATATGCGTTTCAAGATGCGCCCCACATCGACCATGTCACCAAGCGCAAGAAGAACAAAACGGCGCCAACAGCCAAGAGCGCGTCGAACCGATCTAACACACCGCCATGGCCGGGAATGATGTTTGAGCTGTCCTTAATTCCCATGCGACGCTTCACGGAGCTTTGCGCGATGTCACCCAATTGCGATGCAAAGGACAATAGGACTGCGAAAAACACAATCATAAGGCTTTCAAATAGATCAAGACGTACGATCAGAACGGCCGTCATTGCGATCAAAGCTGCACCAAACCAGCCGCCGATGACACCAGACCATGTCTTTTTCGGACTGACACTTGGCCAAAACTTTTTGCCGCCAACCGTTCGGCCCACGAAATAACCCATCGAATCCGTGGCAACCACGATCGAAACGACGAAAAACAGCCCTGCAGGACCCGCCAAAAGCGACAGTCCCCACAGCCCAGCAAGCCCAATTACGAATAAGACGAAATACGCACCCAGTGCATAAAAATCTTCGGTGATAAGCCCGCCGCCCTGATGCGACTTAAACCGCGCCATATTGTAAAATTCCCAGACGCCGATAATGGCTGCGATCGACAAAAGCGCCTCAAACGCTTTGTGACCTGAGACAATCACCAAAATGCCGACAACAATCATAACAGCAGCCGAAGCCACACGCGGTCCAAGATCGCGCCAGTTGCGTGGTGTTTTTACAGGACGCTCAGTCATACTTTCACCGCTCCAAATCGACGATCACGCGTGGCGTAACGCGCGGTGCATTCCGCAAAGACGTCTTTCGTGAAATCTGGCCACAAGGTGTCGATAAATTCGTACTCGGAATACGCTGATTGCCAAAGCAAGAAGTTCGAAATACGCGCCTCGCCTGAGGTACGGATCACAAGATCTGGATCGGGCAAAACGCGGGTGTCAAGATACCGCGTCAGCGTGGTTTCATCGACAGTTTCAGGATCAAGCGTCCCCAAAGCGGCGTCGCGCGCCATTTCTTTCACCGCGCGCGATACTTCGTCACGGCCGCCGTAATTCAACGCAATGGTCAAATGGACCTTTTCGTTTTGCGCCGTTACCTTTTCAAGATCATCCATCATCTTGATCAGTTTGTCGTCCAGACGTGGGCGATCCCCGATAAACCGCACACGCACACCTTCTTGGATCAGATCCTTCATCTCGCCTTTGATATAACGCCGAAAAAGCGACATCAGCCCAGAAACTTCTGCCTGTGTTCTTTTCCAATTTTCAGTCGAAAACGCGAAAATGGTTAGGTATTTGACGCCAAGATCAGGACAGGCCCGCACGATTTCTTTGACACGCTTTGCACCAGCGTGATGTCCAAATAGTCGGGGTTTTCCCTTCATCTGGGCCCAGCGACCATTGCCGTCCATAATAATGGCGACGTGGTTTGGGCCAGTTTCGGTGTCGGGCATGAACCTAGGGCTCCTTAGAAGATCGCATCACGTGACAAACTGTGCGCATAGAGACATAAGATCAAAGCCTTGCCCGACGTGCCAGAAAAATCGCTTAGACAAGCGATAAAACGCCGTTGATCTTAAACTTGCATAATTTCGGCTTGTTTGTTGTCCAAAGTCTCGTCGACTTTCTTGATGAAGGCGTTGGTCATGTCTTGCACTTCACTTTCCCAGATTTTCTGGTCGTCTTCAGACATGCCGTCGTTTTTGGCTTTCTTGATCTGATCCATGCCATCGCGACGAATGTTGCGGATAGACACGCGTGCACTTTCGGCATAGCCGGCGGCCACTTTGGTCAATTCACGACGACGTTCTTCGTTCAGCTCTGGAATCGGAAGCATGATGATAGTGCCGTTGAGCTGTGGGTTGATGCCCAAACCACTTTCACGGATGGCCTTTTCAACTTTGCCAACGAGACCTTTGTCCCACACGTTGATCGTTACCATGCGTGGTTCTGGAACGTTCACAGTGCCCACTTGGTTGATAGGCGTCATAGACCCGTAAGCATCAACCATGATCGGCTCAAGCATCGTCCCAGAGCCGCGCCCTGTCCGCAATGACGCAAGTTCAGTGCGCAGATTGGCGATCGCACCATCCATACGTTTGGTTAGGTCATCGGTATCGAGCATGAAATCTTCGGACATGGTATTCGCGGCCTCGGTTTTAAACTATCTATATTGTGGTGTTACGCGGTCTGCTGGCATTTGTATAGTCGCAGCGCGATCTGAGCAAGGCGCGCCAGCGCAGCGGCTTCAACCAAAAGGCTGAACGCGCGCTACGCGTCGCGCAACGATTTAGTTGACGATTGTATAGGTGCCTTCGCCCGCCAAGATGCCTTTAAACCCACCCGGTTCGTCCAGTGAGAACACGATGATTGGCAAGTCATTGTCGCGCGCAAGCGCAATAGCGGAGGCATCCATAACGTTTAGGTGCTGGGCCAAAACGTCGTCGTAGGACACGTTGTCGTAACGCGTCGCATCGGCGTGCTTGGCAGGATCTTTGTCGTATACGCCGTCCACTTTGGTGCCTTTAAAGATCGCCTCACAAGCCATTTCATTGGCGCGCAACGTGGCGGCTGTGTCTGTGGTGAAATATGGATTGCCTGTCCCGGCGGCAAAGATGCAAACGCGGCCTTTTTCCAAGTGACGTACAGCGCGACGACGAATGTAGGGTTCAGCCACTTCATTCATTGTGATCGCAGAAATCACACGCGTGTGGATGCCGAGATCTTCCATCGCAGCCTGCATGCCCAAGGCGTTCATCACGGTAGCCAACATGCCCATGTAATCCGCCGTGGTGCGTTCCATTCCCTGCGCAGAGCCTTGAAGCCCGCGGAAAATATTGCCGCCACCGATAACCATGCAAATCTCAACGCCCATGTCGTGAACCGTTTTCACTTCGCGCGCAATGCGTTCAACGGTTGGTGGGTGCAGGCCAAAGCCCTGATCTCCCATCAGCGCCTCTCCAGAAATTTTAAGCATCACCCGCTTATATTTAATGCTGGATTGGCCTTGATCCTGATCGCTCATGAGGTATCCCCTAATGTAACCGCTATTTCGCGCAAAATGCGCCAATTCGCGCCAATATTCAATGAGGTCATGACAAAAAACATGGCCTCTGCGCATAAAAATAAAACAGCGATCCTTTGTCGCTGCCTCCGCCCCTTTGCCAAAGGTCTACAATGTCGTTGTCTGTTCAAATCTCTCATCATCTCGCGGCGCTCAGTCCCGAACAGCCCGTTTTAATCGCAGGGCCAACAGCTTCAGGAAAATCTGCGCTGGCGCTTGAGATCGCAGAACGTCAGGGCGGTGTGATTGTCAACGCGGATGCTTTGCAGGTGTTTGACAACTGGCGTGTCTTGACTGCACGCCCCCCTGCGCAAGACGAAGCTCGCGCGCCACATGCGCTTTACGGGCATGTTTCCGGAACATCTGCCTACTCCGTCGGGCATTGGCTCAGAGACGCGACACCCTTTTTGACAAGCGGCCAACGGCCGATTTTCGTCGGTGGTACGGGCTTGTATTTTTCCGCTCTGACAGAAGGCTTGGTTGAAATTCCACCAACCCCCGACAGCATTCGCGCCGAAGGGAACGCACGCCGCGCGCAAGACGGTGACCATTTGGGGCTTTTGGCAGACCTTGACGCCGAAGACCCGCAAACAGCGCAAAAAGTCGACCGTCTCAACCCAATGCGAGTCCAACGCGCGTGGGAAGTCCTGCGCGCAACAGGGCAAGGTCTTGCGGCTTGGCAGGCCATGACACCGCCGCCTGCCTTGCCCCTTGAAACCGCCTATCCCATCGTTATGGATGCAGACAAAGACTGGCTGAATGACCGCATTGCCCAGCGATTTCAGATAATGTTAGACAGTGGTGCATTGGAAGAAACCCAAGCCAATTTACCAAACTGGGACCCGACGCTGCCCTCATCAAAGGCCATCGGCGCGCCGGAATTGATTGCATATTTGCAAGGTGACATGACATTAGCGCGCGCCAAAGAGGCCGCAACTGTCGCAACACGCCAATTTGCAAAGCGACAACGCACTTGGTTTAGGGCGCGGATGAAAAGCTACCACCACATATCGCTGCCTTAACTAATTGTAGCGGATCTTGCACTGCCTCATACCTAATTGTTTTTAAAAGGTAAATTTATTGACCTGTCGGTCTAACAGGTTAAAATGCTGGGATACAAAAAGTTAGGTACGTAGTATCCCATGACCAACCCCATTTTCAGCACAGTGCCTCTTGGTCAATTGTCAGCGGAGTCCAAAGAATCCGAACGCGCCACCGCGCGAAAGGATACGATTGCGCCGACCATTCCTGTGCAACCAGCCTACCGCGTAGATCCACTGGCGCGCATGGCGAAAGGCAATGCAAAATGGCGGACAGCAGCGATGCGCAGCCACAGAACGCCTACGTTGCTATGGTTCACACGCGGTCAGGGTCGGCTCACCATTTCTGGGGTCACACGTGGGTTTGGCGGTCACAACCTCATCTTTTTGCCCAAGCACACCATGTATGGCTTTGAGGCGATCGGACAGGCTTATGGCTCTATCGTGCACTTGGCCGATGATCCAAATCTGTCGTTGCCTCAAACTCCGCTGCATTTGCGGTTCTCTGATTTGGCGCAGCAAAACGAAGTCAGCACAATGATTGACAACCTTGCGCGCGAAATCGACAGCGACCTTCCTGGTAAAGACCGCGCTTTGGCGCTGCAAGCCGGTTTGTTTTCGGTGTGGTTGGAGCGCCAAATTGACAATGGGCCGGACTACGACATGACGCCTGATGCTGCACGCAAACTCGCGGCGGCCTTCACACAACTCGTCGAACGGGATTTTCGCCAGACCCACAGCGTCAGTGACTATGCGGCCGCACTTGGCGTGACGACAACGCATCTGACGCGCTCTTGCAATATTGCCTGTGGTCGGCCGGCCTCAGTCATTTTGGCGGATCGCGTGCATTTTGAGGCGCGTCGATTGTTGAAAGAAACAAAATACCCTGTGAAAGCGATCAGTAAGACCCTCGGGTTTCACTCGCCCGCTTATTTCACGCGGTCTTTTCACAAACAAACAGGCCAATCCCCCACTGCATTCCGCAAGGCTGATTAACTGCCCATAATCACGCGAACATAGTGCTTAGTCTCTTTGTAGGGCGGCACACCGCCGTACTTTTCAACTGCCCCTGGACCTGCATTATACGCAGCCAACGCCAACCGCCACGACCCAAACTTATTGTACATCTGGCGCAAATACCGCGCCCCGCCTTCAAGGTTTTGCCGCGGGTCTTTCGGATTTACACCCAAAGTGCGCGCTGTTTGCGGCATCAACTGCGCCAACCCCAACGCGCCCTTGCTGGACCGCGCCTTATGATTCCAACCGCTTTCTTGTTGAATGAGACGCAAAAACAGGTCCGTTGGAACATTGTGTCGTTTGGCTGTCGCGCGTGCGAGCACCAAAAACTCACCATTATAAGACCCTGTGTAAGGCAGCACTGTTGCGCCATCTGCGTTTGGAGACACACCGCTTTGCGGACGCAAGGAAACAGACCCCGAATATTGCTCGGCCGCGCGCCCATCTAGGACGTCCAATTGCGAACGATAGATCGAGCTGCGTGACTTGGATGAGAACAACGCATCAGCTTGAACTGCCCCTACTAAAAACGAGGCAACGCAAAGTCCGGCAATCGCGACTGCTGTTTTTTTAAAAAGGGTCAATTTGTTTCCAACTTTAGTTCTTACGGCGAAATATAAGCGCCACTTTACCCCAATCCAAGCCCCACGGTTCCCAAACAGCATTGATCCGCCGATTTTAGGCTTTCAAAGCGCGTCCCAGAGTGGTGTAACAGATCAAACAAGAATCTAACGGGAGACGCGATATGGCGGGTTCGGTCAACAAAGTGATCATCATTGGCAACTTGGGGCGTGACCCCGAAGTGCGCACATTCCAAAACGGCGGCAAAGTGTGCAACCTGCGCATCGCCACATCTGAAACATGGAAAGACCGCACAACCGGCGAACGCAAAGAGCGCACCGAATGGCACTCTGTCGCTATTTTCCAAGAGGGCCTCGTGCGCATCGCGGAACAGTACCTGCGCAAAGGCTCCAAAGTTTACATCGAAGGCAAACTGCAAACCCGCAAATGGCAAGACCAATCCGGCAATGACCGCTACTCAACCGAAGTTGTTTTGCAAGGCTTTGACGGCGTCTTGACAATGCTCGACGGTCGCGGCGAGAATTCTGGCGGCGGCGGTGGCTACGACAACGGTGGTTCACAAGGCGGTGGATACAACGACGGTGGCAACAGCGGCGGATCTCAAGGCGGATCGGGCGGCGGTCGCTCTTCAATGGATGACGACGAAATCCCGTTCTAGGCTGGAATGTCTCAGTTTTGAGATGTCTACCTTAAGACGTTTAAGGGGTTGGCCGCGCGCCAGCCCTTTTTCTTTGCGGCCGCACAGCCCAATGCAGACCTTTGCTTTCGAGCATTTATGCTCAAACCCGCTCGCGCAAATGTGACCACAGCGCGACTTGTCGTCAGCCCAGACAGCGCCTTTATCCTCAAGACAGGAATAAGAAGACGCAAAGGAGAACGCACATGAGCACACCGCCACGCAAAGCCATCATTCACCGCATGGATCTGCCCAATTACACCTGCGGTTACGGGACTGCAGCGCTTGAGCTGCTGACCGCCAACGGTTTTGAGGTTGAAGATCACGTGCTGCGCACCCGCCATGAGACCGACGCTTTCAAAGACAAGCATCACATCAGCACCACACCGCTCATATTTATCGAAGGCGTGAAGATCGGAGGCTACACTGATCTCAAAGCGCATTTAAAATCGCTCAAGCCAAAAGCCAAACGGCTTTGGCAAAGTTAAGCTGATTTTTGATACGAAAAAGCCCCCGCAGTGATGCTGCGAGGGCCACAAAGTGGCATCTCAGCGGTCTGGGAGGACCGCGCCGGTGCCGTTTTTAAGGACTTTATACGTCGCCAGTGTATTCGCCGCGTGCTGGGTAGTTGTTTTTGATGACAAAATCGAGTGCACCAGACAGCTCGCCAAACGATGGGCGGCAGAACGGCATAGTTTGCACGATGCCGTAGTAGAGTGATTGCTCTGGCGTCACCATAAAGATACCCGGCTCAGAGAAAAGATCAGGCTCCATGATGTCGATGGAGGTTTTGCCGCGTGACGTGGAAATGTAGAGTCCCCATTCACGTGCTTTTTCCAACGGCAAATCATATGCAAAACGCAAGCCAGGCACGTTCACTTTCGTCGCCATCTCGCGAGCGCGCTCTTCGCCGTCTGAGCTGATCGCAATCACATTCACGCCGCGCTCTTCGAATGCGGCAATGTATTTGCCAAGATCTTGGAGGTGGTTTGCACAAGCTGGGCAGTGAAGGCCGCGAAAGAACACAACGAGCGTGCCGCGTGTGCCAGTTTCAGTGGAAAGATCGAATGTACCGTGATCCAATGTTGGAAGGGAAAGATCTGGAGTTTTTTTACGTGGCGTGAGCATGATGCATCCTTTTGAAGTAAACGTTATGCTTTCAATATATAGAGTTTTCAGATATAAAAATCTCAATTAGATGATCAAAACACCTAAATGTAGTTCAAAACACTGATCAACACGTGAGAGACCCAAGATGAACCGCATTGATCGACTGACCACATTGATGAAGCATTTTCCAGTATATGTGCGGCCCGCGCCGCTCAGCAAGGCGTCTCTCGTCGTCACCGGAACGCAAAGCGATTCTCTAAGTCTTTCGCCGGAGAATATTCACTTTAAACCCAAGAACTCTGGTTTTGAGCACCTCAAAAGCGATACGATTTTTGCGGCGAAAGTCGACTGGGAGGGCACCAACAGTCCCCTTTTTCCGGCCCTGCCTGAAAAAATTGAACTCGATGTGTCTAAAGATCCTGAGATGCATATCCTCATCAGCCTCATTCGCACGGAGTTGACCGAGCAGCGTTGCGGCTCTGACACCGTGGTTAACCGCCTCGGTGAAGTGCTGATGGTGCGTTTGCTGCGCGGTGAGATCAGCTCAAAGAGCTCCGAGCCGGGTCTTCTCGCGGGTCTTGCCGATCAACGCTTGAGCAAAGCCATCGTCGCCATTCACGACAATCCCGGTCGCGCTTGGCGCAATGAGGACTTCGCAGATTTGGCAGGCCTATCGCTCAGCCGGTTCTCGCAGATGTTTCATGATATCGTCGGCATGCCGCCTGCGGTCTATTTGCGGCGCTGGCGTTTGTCGCTGGCACGCCAAGAACTCATTCAAGGGGAACGTGTGGAGCGCATCGCGCATCGCTATGGCTATACATCGCCTGAGGGCTTTACGCGCGCCTTTAAGAAGCATTTTGGTGTTGCTCCGATTTCAATGCGCTCCCAAAAAGACCCTGTCTGATCTCAGTATTTACTTTAAACTCAAAACCTAAAGCTTATCTCTTAAAGCGTCTTCGATGATTTTAAGAACGGCGTCTTTTGGCACATCAGAGGTCACAAAACTGTCGCCGATGGAGCGATTGAGGATAAAGCGCAACTGCCCGTCGAGAACCTTTTTATCCTGCGCCATCATATCGACCAGCTCTTGAGCTGATGGCAAATTGCCCTCAATATCCTTCAAGTCGCATTTCATACCCATCGCTTTAATTTGCGCCCGCACCCGGCTCGGCGCTTCTTGCGAGCAAAGCCCCAAACGCGCAGACAATTCAAAAGCCAAGGCACAGCCAATCGCGACACCTTCACCGTGTAGCAAACGATCTGAATAGCCCGTCGCCGATTCCAAGACATGGCAAAACGTATGGCCAAGGTTGAGCAGCGCACGATCACCCTGCTCCGTCTCATCGCGCACAACGATTTCGGCCTTCATTTCCACCGACCGCTTCACCGCATAGGTGCGCGCAGCGACGTCGCCAGCGGCCATCAACGGGCCGTTTTCCTCGAGCCATTCAAAGAACGATTCATCCCCGAGCATCCCGTATTTCACAACTTCGCCACAGCCAGACAAAAAGTCCCGTGGTGTCATGGTGCCAAGCACAGAGATGTCTGCGAGCACCAAGGAAGGCTGATGAAAAGCGCCGATCAAGTTCTTGCCTGCGTCTGGTGAATTGATGCCAGTTTTACCACCGACAGAGCTATCGACTTGCGCCAAGAGTGATGTTGGAATTTGAACAAACCGAACCCCACGGCGCAAAATGGACGCAGCAAAACCTGCCAAATCGCCAATAACACCGCCTCCAAAGGCAACCACAACGTCGTTGCGTTCCACCTTTTGCGCGAGCAGCCATTCGACCGTTTTGGTCAATTCAGGCCAACATTTGGTGCTTTCACCCGCAGGTAAGACCAAGGCCTCCATTTCAATGCCAGCAGCCGCCAACCCATCGCGCAAAGTCGCCAGATGAAGCGGCGCGACGTTTTCTTCGGTGACCACGCAAACACGCTTCTTCTTTCCCAAAAGCGGTGCAATATGCGCGCCCGAAGCGGCAATAAGCCCCTCGCCGATCCGCACATCATAAGCACGATCACCAAGCGGAACATGAACGGTTTGAAAGGTGCCAAGCGCAGTTTGTGGGTCAGCTTGTGTCATCAGGTATCCTTTACAATTCCGCCGTGTGCGACCAAGGCATCCACAACCTTTTGCGCCATTTGTTCCACGCTCAGGCCAGGTTCTGCTTCAACCACAATTTCAGCTTTGGCATACATCGGCTCACGCGTCTGGGCGAGATCTCGCAACGTTTCATATGGGTTGGCTGTTTGCAACAACGGCCGCGTGTTGCGGTGGCGTACACGCTGCCACAGAATGTTCAAGTCAACCTTGAGCCAGACGGCCACGCCTTTTTCCAATATCATCTCGCGGTTATCAGCACGCATATACGCACCGCCACCGGTCGAAAGAATACAGCGTTCGTCGTTGAGCAACCGTTCGATGACTTGCGATTCCTTAGTGCGGAAAAACGGCTCGCCATCGCGTTCAAAAATCTCGGCAATAGTGCGGTCTGCGGCCAATTCAATCTCAGCGTCGGAATCAAGAAATGGAACATTCAAAATCTGCGCGATGGCCTTGCCAACCGCGGTTTTCCCCGCGCCCATCATACCGACAAGCACAACAGTTTTTTTCAGTCCCTTGGCCATCTTGTCCCCACGCACGTGCAGATTTACGCACGGCGATATCTTGCTCACATTAAGTTGTGGTCCTCAATGGCGTGATATTGAGGGAATTTCCATATATAAAAGTAAGAAAACATGTCATATCTGCTGAAAACCTGTCAAACGATCATAAGACATGTGGAACGAAAGGCCTATCGATGCGGAAATTCTTTGGACGACTCTTGATGATGGTGATTGCGCTTGGCGCGATCGGATTTGTCGCGTTTGCCTATGTCGGGGATTTGTCGCCGAAGCGCGCAAACGTCAGCATTCCCGTGACGTTGACCTTAAACTAGAAATCGCAACGATCAGTTCGAGAGTTTGGTAAGCGTGAACACAGCCCGAAAGTTGCCCTGGAACAGCCGTAAGTCTTTGCTTGGCACCGTCCTAGTTGCCGCATTTGCCTGCGCGGGCGTGCTGGACAGCGCGGCGCAAGATCTTTCAGACGGTAAACCTTTGTCTGCGATTGATTGGCTGTCTGATTCACTTGATGCCCCGCGCATAAGCCGGACACCTGCAGAACCGCAGCGTCGACCAGATGTGGCTTTGACCGATGACATTGCCACCAATGCCCTGCCAGAAAGCGTGTCAACCGGCCCGATTGGCACACCGCGCGTGGATGCTGTAGGTCTTTTGAGTGCCGCACAAACGGGATTGCCACGGAATTTGTGGGGCGCATCGCGTGCGCTTGATTTGAGCCGCAGAATGACGTCGATTGCGCAGGAAACCGACCTGCTGCCCGCTTCGCGCCGTCTTTTGAACACGCTCATCTTGGCCGAGCTTGATCCCCCGATCAGCGATATTCACGACGGGCGTCTGTTTGTGGCCCGTTTGGACGCGCTTTTGGCGCAAGGCCTCGTGGAAGAAACTGACGCGTTGATCCGCCGCGCGGGAATAAAGACCCCCGATATTTTCAAGCGCGCCTTTGATGCAAAGCTGTTGATGGGCACTGAGGACGAAGCCTGCGCCCAACTCAAGGCCACACGCGACCTGTCCCCCACATTGCCAACACGTATCTTTTGCTTGGCACGAGACGGCGATTGGTCTGCTGCGGCTTTGACATTAGACACCAGCACAACGCTCGGCTTGATTTCGACCGAAGACGCCGATTTGTTGGCGCGCTTTTTGGACCCTGAATTGTTTGAGGGCGAACCGCCCTTGCGCAGACCCAGCGTTCTGACCCCTTTAACGTTTCGGATGATGGACGCCATTGGAGAACCGATCGCGACGCAAACCCTGCCTTTGGCGTTTGCACAGTCAGATTTGCAGCCCACGGCAGGATGGAAAGCCCGCGCAACTGCTGCTGAACGCTTAGCACGGGTTGGTGCCCTGACGCCCAATCGGTGGCTCGGCATTTGGTCTGAACATTTGCCTGCTGCATCAGGTGGCATTTGGGACCGCATTGGCGCGCTGCAACATTTTGAGTCGGCCTTGGCCTCGGGCAATCCAGATGACGTGACCAGCCGACTTCAACGCGTTTGGGATGAGATGGGCGTCACCGGTCTGGAAATCGTATTTGCGGATCTGTTTGCGCGCAAACTTGATACGATGGATCTGACAGGTCCCGCCGCGAACACCGCTTTTGATATTGGTATGCTCTCCCCGTCCTACGAACTGATTGCAGCGAAATGGGACAAGCCGCTGTCGCAAGATGCAGCGTTTTTATCATCTGTGGCCTTGGGCGACATGCCTGACACGCCACCTGCAACCCCAACCAAACGCGCAATCTATGATGGATTTCAGGCCACCGAAATTCCTGTAAGACTACTGGGATTGGTGCAAAATCAACGCCTTGGCGAGGCAATTTTGCGCGCCATTCAATTGTTGGAAGGCGGCGCGACAGGTGATCTGGACGAGCTTACAGATGCCATCGCATTTTTCCGCACCGTCGGACTTGAGGCCACAGCACGCCGTGCGTCGCTTGAAATTCTGTTGTTGGAACGACGCGGATGAGCCACGATCACAATTGGATTTCGCGCTACGCCGAAGCACAGGCCGCCGAATTGGGCGCAGCCGAAAACACGCGGCTATCATATGGCCGCGATCTTTTGGGGTTTTCAGAATGGCTTGCCAAACGTGGCAGCGCGTTTGAACAAGCGCAACGCGCGGATGTGGAAGGCTATTTGATCGATTGTGAAGCCGAAGGTTTGGCACAATCCACACGGGCGCGTCGGTTGTCATCTATCAAACAACTGTTCCGATTTGCCTTTGAGGAAGGCTGGCGATCCGACAATCCTACGCTGCAAATTCGCGGCCCTGGTCGTACAAAACGTTTACCCAAGACCTTGTCAGAAGAAGAGGTCTCGCAATTGTTGGAGGCTGCCCGCGGATTGGGTCGCAACGCGTTTGAGCGCGTACGCAACACATGTTTGATCGAAGTGCTCTACGCCACAGGCATGCGGGCGTCTGAGTTGGTTGAGCTGCCGATATCCGCAGTGCGCGGCGATCCGCGTATGCTTTTGGTGCGCGGCAAAGGCAACAAAGAACGGATGGTGCCACTGTCACCGCCCGCGCGTGATGCGTTGAAAAACTGGCTGACTTTGCGCGACGAGGTCGAAGAAGAAGCCCGCATCGCGAAGGGTCAAAAACCATCACGGTTCGTCTTTCCGTCTCGTGGAAAATCTGGGCATTTGACCCGCGTTGGCTTTTATCAGCTGATCAAAGAGATTGCGGTACAAGCAGGCATTTCCCCTGACAAAGTCACGCCACACGTCATGCGGCACGCTTTTGCGACGCATCTGTTGGCCCATGGTGCAGACTTGCGCGCCATTCAAACGCTTCTGGGGCACGCGGACCTGTCGACAACGGAAATCTACACACATGTGTTGGATGAACGGCTTAAAGAATTGGTGCTGACCCATCATCCCTTGGCTGAGAAATAACGAAATTCGCGCCTAAACCCCTTAAACTTGGCGCCAAACTTGCACGCTCTCTTGCGTGTTATGCTGCGCACCCCCATAACAAACGCACACAATGCGCCCTGTGGCGCGACCACGAATGACCGCTTTTGGAGCCCGCCCTATGGATCTCACGATGCTTGATGCTGCCTTTTGGATGACTTGCGTTGCAATTGCTGCTTTGCTGATTTTGTCTGGTTTCTTTTCAGGATCAGAGACTGCGCTTACGGCCGCTTCACGTGGAAAACTGCGCGCGCAGGCCGACAAAGGCACCAAGGGCGCGCAAAAGGCTTTGGATATCACCGAAGATAACGAGCGGCTTATTGGTTCTGTATTGCTGGGCAACAACCTTGTGAATATCTTGGGCACGTCATTGGCAACAGCCTTGTTTACACGGGTTTTGGGCGAAAGTGGCGTGGCATGGGCGACTTTGGTGATGACCGGTCTTGTGCTTGTTTTTGCAGAAGTTTTGCCCAAAACCTATGCGATCACCAACCCTGAAACCGCTGCAGCCCGTGTGGCACGCCCGATTTCGGCGGTCGTGTTGATCTTCTCACCGATCGTGAGTTTTGTGCGCATGCTGGTGCGTGGCATGCTGAGCTTGTTTGGCGTGCAAACGGATCCAGACAGTCATATCTTGGCGCTGAAAGACGAAATCGCGGGTGCGATTGCCTTGGGCCACGTTGAGGGCGCCGTGGAAAAGGAAGACCGTGATAGATTGCTGGGCGCGCTTGATTTAGGCGAACGCACGGTCGAAGAAATCATGCTCCACCGCTCCAAAATCGAAATGATTGATGCCGAAATTTCGCCTGGTGATGTGCTTGAGGCCTGTTTGAACTCACCACACACCCGATTGCCGCTCTACCGTGATGATCCCGAAAACATCGTTGGCGTGATCCACGCGAAAGATCTGTTGCGCGGCATGTATGCTGAGCGCGAGGCCTCTCGGGGCGACGAGGAATTTGCCAATTTCGACGTTATGGGCGTGGCGATGAAGCCGTACTTTGTGCCTGAAACAACGACGCTAGACGATCAAATGCGTCAGTTTTTGCGCCGCCAAACGCACTTTGCCCTCGTGGTCGATGAATATGGCGCGCTGCAAGGTTTGATCACGTTGGAGGACATCTTAGAGGAAATCGTCGGTGAGATTACCGATGAATTCGATCAATCCGAAGACGCGCCTGTGAAATCGAAAGACGGTGGCTGGGTTGTTGATGGCAGCATGACCATCCGCGATTTCAACCGCTCTACTGAATGTAATCTGCCAGACGAAGAGGCCAACACCATGGCCGGTCTGGTCATCCACGAGGCCCAAATGATCCCAACTGCCGGACAAGTGTTCTCGTTCCATGGTCACAGATTTGAAGTGGTCGCGCGCAAAGACAACCGCCTTTCAACCTTGAAAGTGCGTCCTTTGCGCAGGTCATCCTAATGCTGTCATACCAACACGGGTTTCACGCAGGCAATTTGGCGGATGTGCAAAAGCACGCTCTTATGGCCGTGATGATCGACTATCTGACGCGCAAAGATAAACCGCTGTCGTATATCGAAACCCATGCGGGACGCGGACTTTATGACTTGCAAGGCTCGCAGGCGCAAAAAACCGGTGAAGCCGATGCGGGCATTCTAAAGGTCGCCAAGTGGTTTAAGCCGGATCACCCCTATAGTCGCGCGCGCAAGACCATCGCAGAAACCCACGGCAAGAATATATATCCGGGATCGCCCGCATTGGCGCAGGCTTTGCTACGCGATTTTGACAATATGCATTTGGCGGAATTGCATCCCGCTGAGTTTGAGCTTTTGCAGACTTCCATGCGCAGTTCCAATTCATACGTCGGCTTGCACATGTTGAAACAAGACGGTTTGGCCTTTGCGCAAAGCGTTTGTCCGCCGACGCCGCGCCGTGGACTGTGCTTGATTGATCCGCCCTATGAGATGAAAACGGATTATTCGACGATCCCAACATTTATCGAAAAACTGCACCGCAAATGGAACGTCGGTGTGATCGCTCTGTGGTATCCGATTTTGGAAGGTGGCGCGCATGTGCCAATGATCAATGCACTGCTGCAATTGAACCTACCAAATGTGCTGCGCCACGAAGTGCGGTTTCCGCCAGCACGAGAAGGTCATGGCATGATTGGATCTGGCATGTTCGTTGTGAACACCCCTTGGGGGCTTAGTGACGAAGCTGACCGGCTGAGCAAATTGTTTAAAGCACTCTAAGGCGCGTGGCTGTTTCACTTACGTAAAAAGGCGCGTTCTGAAACGCGCCTTATTGTGTTCTACGTTTTGAACCGCACCTTAGCGACCCTTGAACAAGCCGCCCAAAAGACCGCGCACAATACGGCGACCCGTCGTGCCTTTGAGTTCTTTAATCACCAAATTGGTCACAGATTCACCAAGCGTTTCTTTGCTCGACCGGCGGCGTGACGTCGACCGACCATATTCTTTGGTCTCATACCGCCGCCCCTTTTTGTACTCTTTTTCCAATTCTGAACGCAGCTTCGCCTCAGCCTTGGCGGCTTTTTCCGCTTGCTCAGCCGCCTCTTCCGCTGCCTCGGCTTCCTCTGCGGCCTTGGATGCATCTTCGGAGCGTTTGGTGAGCACTTCAAAAGCGCTCTCACGGTCCAGCGTGGCCTCGTATTTTCCTGCGATTGGCGATGCTGCGATCACCTCAGCGCGTTCAGGTTTGCTGAGCGGGCCAAGTTGCGAAGACGGTGGGCGGATCAAGGTTTGTTCAGCAATTGATGGAATGCCCTTCGCTTCAAGCATCGACACAACCGCTTCGCCCGTACCGACGGATTTGATCGCCTCTTCAATGTCAAACCGCGGATTTACGCGGTAAGTTTCGGCCGCCCGCGCCAGATTTTTTTGATCACGCGCAGTGAATGCACGCAAAGCATGCTGCACACGGTTGCCAAGCTGCCCCAAGATATCATCAGGGACGTCAGCTGGATTTTGCGTGACAAAGTAAACGCCAACGCCCTTCGAGCGGATCAAACGTGCCACTTGTTCAACCTTGTCGACTAAGGCTTTGGGTGCGTCTTCAAACAGCAAATGCGCTTCGTCAAAGAAGAACACGAGCTTGGGTTTGTCGGGGTTGCCCACTTCGGGCAGCTCTTCGAACAGTTCCGAAAGAAGCCACAATAGAAACGTTGCATATAGACCTGGCGAGGACATCAATTTGTCAGCCGCCAAGACCGAAATACGACCGCGACCATCAGGATCGGTTCGAATGATGTCGGACAATTCAAGCGCGGGTTCGCCGAACAATTTGTCGCCGCCTTGGTTTTCCAACACCAAAAGCGCGCGTTGGATCGCGCCGATGGACGCCGCAGACACATTGCCATAGCGCAACGTCAGTTGGTCGGCATTCTGACCACACCACACCAACAAGGACTGAAGGTCTTTGAGGTCCAACAGTGGCAACCCCTGCTCATCCGAGACCCGAAACGCGATGTTGATAACACCTTCTTGCGCGTCGGTGAGTTGCAACATCCGTGACAGCAACAACGGCCCCATTTCGGCGACAGTTGTGCGAATTGGGTGCCCTTGTTCGCCGAAAAGATCCCAAAACGTGACTGGGAAATGCTCATACACAAAGGTGGTGAAATTGATCGTGGCATTGCGGCTCATGAACGGTTCATGCAGCTTGCCATCAGGTGATCCAGCCTTGGCCAACCCTGACAAATCGCCTTTCACATCCGACAAAAACACCGGCACGCCTGCGTTGGAAAACCCTTCGGCAAGGATTTGCAGTGTCACGGTTTTACCAGTGCCAGTGGCCCCTGCAATCATGCCATGACGATTGCCATATTTGAGCAAGAGATGCTGCGGGTCATTGTACCCTTCACCGCCGCCACCAATAAAAATACCGTCACTCATATTCTGTCTCTCTCCTGATGATTCCGCGCGTCTTATATCTAGCGTTCTGTCCTACAATACAAATTTAACCAAATGCTGCCAGTCTACATGTGTTCAAGCCTTTTTCTCCTAGGCTTGAATTGATTTCCTCCCTGTCAGACTGGCCGCATGTGATCCTTTCACTGCGGCCTCTTTTTTGGCACCTAAATCCGATGTCGAAACTGTGAAAATTTGTGTTGACGGGCACAAATTTCTCTCTTAGCGTTTTGTCCAATTCGTCGGCCCGTCCGACAGGGAGAAAAATAGATCTTGCATCAGAGTTGAGATCACCAAAGGGGTATCCGGAAACGGGTACCCCTTTGGCATTTATGGGGCCTTGCAGGAGGCGTTCGACCTTTTACCAGCAAAAATCTGCTGGTTTTTTCCAAACTGCGCATGAATTACACCTATGTCGCGCAAATGTTGCCTGACACCTGTTAAGGGTCATGTTAGAAATTTGCTCGAAATAGACCTAAAAATTGATGGACCTAATATGAATTCTACGTCTCACTTCGCGACAACGGCTGCAAAAGCATTTTGTTTTGGAACCGTGATCACCATGGGCCTATCCGGTGCAGCGTTTGCTCAAGAGGCAGCAACAACGCCAGAAATCACGGGGCTGTCTACGGGGACACCTGTTGAGGCATCATCTGACATCGGTCAACCGTATGTGCTTGAAACGCATGGTGATTGGAGCATTACGTGTCTCAAAGCGCCTGAGGGCGCAGCAGACCCGTGTTCCATGTTCCAACTGTTGAAGGATGACCAAGAAAACCCAGTTGCGGAGATTTCATTGTTCCACCTCGGCAATGGCGAGGTGGATGCAGGCGCCACTGTGACTGTTCCGCTTGATACGCTGCTCACACAGCCGCTGACGCTGACAGTGGATGGCGCCAATGGGCGTCGCTACCCTTACACAGTGTGCATGCCCGCAGGCTGCCAAGCGCGCCTTGGCTTTACCAAAGCTGACGTTGACCTGTTCAGAAAGGGACAAAATGCAACTTTGGAGATTGTTCCATATGCAGCCCCTGACGTGAAAGTGCCTGTAACGGTTTCATTGACTGGCTTTACAGCAGCTTACAAGCGCGTCACCGAAGTGAATCTCGCTGCGCGTGGCGTAGCGCAATAAGCCAGTTTCAAACAGTTATGATCAGACCGGTGCAGACTGCACCGGTCTTTTTTGTATCCGAAGGCCTAGCTCGCTTTACGCAGCGCGATCACAGCATTCAGACCGCCAAAGGCAAAGGCGTTTGAAAGGGCAACATCGACCTTCGCATCACGTGCCTCATTAGGGACCACATCCAAAGCACATTCCGGATCAGGTTCTTCGTAGTTGATCGTCGGCGCGATCACACCGTCTTTCAGTGCGAGAATACAAGCCAAGAGCTCAACTGCCCCTGTCCCGCCAATCAAATGCCCATGCATCGACTTGGTAGACGAAATCATCACATTATCAGCGTGATGTCCCAACACATCAGACACCGCAGCACATTCCGTTTTGTCATTCGCAGCCGTACCGGTGCCGTGGGCGTTGATATAGCCGACTTGATCCGTATTAAGCTTGGCATCCGCAATCGCGCCGGAAATCGCGCGCGCGGCCCCTTGTTTCGAAGGCATCACAATATCGGCCGCGTCAGACGTCATAGCAAAGCCAATCACTTCGCACAGGATCTCGGCACCACGGGCTTTCGCATGTTCATATTCTTCAAAGACAAACACCGCAGCGCCCTCGCCTTGAACCATGCCATTGCGGTTCAAACTAAAGGGACGACACGCGTCTTTGGACATGACACGCAGCCCTTCCCAGGCCTTCACACCACCAAAACACAACATCGATTCAGACCCACCGGTCACCATCGCCGTCGCCATGCCGCAACGCACCATGTTAAAGGCTTGGCCCATAGCGTGATTGCTTGACGCACAGGCCGTGGCGACCGTGAAACACGGGCCTTTGAGGTTGTATTCCATCGACACATGCGAACATGAGGCGTTGTTCATCAGCTTTGGCACAACAAACGGATGGACGCGGTTTTTACCTTCCTCGTACACCATGCGGTAGTTGTCATCTTGGGTCGTCAGTCCACCACCAGAGGTGCCCAAAATAACACCTGATTTGGCCGCAAGTTCGCCGTGGAATTCCAAACCGGATTGCGTGATGGCCTCTTTCGCAGCCGTCAATGCAAATTGGGTAAATCGGTCATACAGCGCGATTTGTTGGCGGTTAAATCGATTGTCTGTAGACCAATCATGGATCTGCCCGCCGATCTTGATCGAGAGACGATCCACATCGCGAAAATTAAGTTGCGAAATTCCGCTTTGGCCTTCTTTCATCGCCGCCAGTGTCGACGGCACATCAAGACCCAACGCGTTCACAGTGCCCGCGCCCGTAATTACGACACGCTTCACGAGGATTGCTCTGCAATGAGCCCTTGAACGGCTTTCACAATTGAAGCGACAGACGAAATATCGAAATCGGACTGATCGGGCTCATTCGCATTGAAGGGCACTGAAATATCAAAGCTCTCTTCAATCGCAAAGATGCACTCTACAAGCCCAAGGCTGTCGATGCCAAGATCATCCAAACTTTGGTCATCCGTGACATCGCTTGGATCCAAAACCGCCTGTTCGGCGATGATTTCAATGATCTTAGATTTGATATCGTTTGACATAAATGGGTCTCCAACTTTCACGACCATATATAGAATTAGATCGAAACTTTCGGACGTAAAACAGAAAATTGTGACACTCTGGTGTCAACACTGTCTTGGCAAAGTCATTTCTTGTCTGTCAAACCTTTTAGAATACGTGGCAACCGACGCAGCGATTTGTACATATCGATATGGCTTTGCATTGCGACGGCGGGATAGCCCATCATCGCTTTGCCTTTCGGCACGTTTGACAACACGCCAGAGCCTGCGCCAATGATGGCCCCCGAACCAATGGTAATATTGTCCGCAGCCCCTGCTTGTCCGCCCATTACGCAGTAATCGCCCAACACCGTCGAGCCAGCGATACCAACCTGACCGCAGAGCAGACAATGCGCGCCCACGATCACGTTGTGTCCAATGTGAACTTGGTTGTCGAGCTTACTGCCAGAACCAATCTGCGTGGCACGAATGGTCCCCTGATCAATGGTGACATTAGCGCCAATCTCTACATCATTGCCAATAACAACACCGCCGATGGATGCGATGCGCATCCAGCTTTGGCCTTTGGCTTCAACC
Organism: Pacificibacter sp.; assembly: GCF_039769035.1. Taxonomy (NCBI): domain Bacteria; kingdom Pseudomonadati; phylum Pseudomonadota; class Alphaproteobacteria; order Rhodobacterales; family Roseobacteraceae; genus Pacificibacter; species Pacificibacter sp. Next base: position 58,305 of record NZ_JBDMZG010000020.1, on the reverse strand, counting down.
GAAGCACCTAGGCTTTCACGGGTTTCTTCGACAGCGGATTTTTCCTGTGTCACAAAGGAAAACCCATCAGCGCCAATCACGGCACCAGGCTGAATGAAAATACGCGCGCCCAAGCGGGCCGCAGCCCCAATGCGCACGCCAGAATGAATGACCGCGTCTTCGCCAATGGACACACCTGCGCCAATGGTCGCTTGTGGCGCGATCTGACACCGGTCCCCGATGACTGCATTCGCGCCAATCACCACCAACGGGCCGACTTTGACGTCCGCTCCAAGCGTCGCTGTTGGGTCAATTACTGCACTGGGGTGAATACCATCTTGCAGGCCTAGACCTGCATCAAACGTTGCTGTGATCCCTGCCATGGCCAAACGACCCCGACGGACCAAAATCGCCGCATCCAATCCAAAGGACTGCCAATCAGCCCCGTCCCAAAGGACAGCGGCACGTGCGCTTCCAGCGCTGACATCCGGTGCGAACTTGGGATCCATCGCCAACGCGAGATCATTATCACCCGCGGTCGCCGGCTCACTTGCACTGGTGACTACCAAATTGCCATTGCCTTCAAAGGGCGCGCCGATGCGCTGAGCCAAATCTGCAATTGTGATGCCTGTCATCGTCATTCCTTTCGGGACTTGCTGCGTTAGACATAATGCCAAGCTCTGCGCAATGAAAGGCCCTCGTCACGACAATACGCTGTCGATCCCCAACAAAAAAGGCGCCCCGAAGGACGCCTTTCGATACTTAACCAAACGATGGCCTACCCACCAACAGCGCGCAACTGAACGCCCTGTTTTTGCAGCGCGGCCCAGATTTTTGCATCACGGCCATAGACGTCACGGCGGTATTCCATGCCACCTTTTGGCAATGAAATCGCAGTGCGGTAAATCAGGTGAACCGGCACATGCGCTTCGAGATCTACGACAGATTCCTGACGCGTGTTCAAATGAGATTTAAACAATCCCACAGGGTCATTTGTTTGTTTTGCCAACAAAGCATAAGCGAAATCAAACGGATCTTTTAGGCGAATACACCCGTGCGAATATGCGCGTCTTTCTTTGGCAAACAGGCTTTTCGCAGGCGTGTCGTGCAAGTAGATGTTGTATTTGTTCGGAAAAATGAACTTTACCAAACCAAGCGCATTGCCGTCAGACGGAGGCTGTTTGAGGTTGAAAGGAAAGGTTTTATCCGTAAATTCGGTGAAGTCAACATTTGCGCGATCTACCACTTGGCCGCGCGAGTCTACAAGACGCAGGTGACTTACGGCGCCCGCATCACGCTGCATCAAAGGTAGATATTCTTTGACAGCAATAGAACGCGGCACATTCCATGTTGGATTGATCACCAAGTATTCCATCACATCAGAAAATTCCGGTGTCCGACGATCGGAGTCATTCGCACCGACGACAGACCGCGTTGCAAATGTAACCTTGCCGCTATCGATAATTTTCGCCGTGAAATCAGTAATATTGACCAAAACATGACGTTTGCCACGTTCAAAGTTGGTCCAGCGTTCACGCTCCAACGCGACGTGAATGGCTGCAAGACGTGTTGCGGGTTCCACGTTAACTTCCGCCAAGGTGCCTTTCCCGACAACACCATCAGGTGTCATACCATGCGCGGCCTGAAAGCGTTGAACAGCGCCTTTAATGCTCTCATCGAACACTGTCGTGGCGCTACGCTTCATGTATCCCATCGCGATCAAACGATTGCGCAATGCAACCACGTTCGCGTTCGACTGTCCTTCGGTCAACTTACCGCCAGACACCTTTGGCCCCCAACCGCCTGCGCCAATTGTGCGCTCCAGAACAGCTTTCTCTTTCAGCAGACGTGCATATTCTGGGGAGTTCGGAGCAAGCTGATTGATGTACCCACGCGGTGAGGACTGCGCAAAATTCGTCAAAAGAGCCACACCATCACGGTACGGAATTGAGCGAACGATGCCTTTATCAATGCGAGATGGGATCAACTGACCTGTCTGCATGTCACGCGCATATTCAAGAAACAGCTTGGCCATTTCGACTTCTGCACGACCTAGATCACGTTCAGAACCTATGGAACGAATTTTGCTTTCCAACAACGTCGTGTCATAGGGCGCAAGGCCGTGATCTGGCGCTGCTTTCAACGCGTTTAGCAACGCGGCACGGCGGCTCCGCGCCCGTCCTGCATTTGTCGCAAAAATCGGTTTGTATCCCGTTGCACGGTAAAATTCGCTGAGGGCCTTGTGGTCTGAGGAAGCTTCAGCAATCGACTGCATCAAGCCTGTCACTTGTTGAGCGGTCGCCTTTTCAGGGGCCCCGACAACCAAAGCTGTGGACAGGACGGAAACAACTGCAAAACGGACGCCTTTGGTAACAACAGACGCAAATCGACCGGTTTGATGCGCCTTAGAGACCTTAGAAAAAAACATAATTACCCTCGAAAAAGACAGCGAATTGACTAGGAAATTAACTCATTTCTGGCTGAATGTGAGGGGAATTATTGCATGAAGTTGGCCTTGTGGTCGACAAAGCACACAATTTTACGTGAGGTATATCCACGCTATTCGGCTTGTCGTTTCGCGCGCACTCCCGCGAAGGTTGCGAAATTACAGCCAAAATGCATAGATTTGCCGCCAATGCGCTGATTTCTGCCGAATTTACGTTGATTTAACCTTTTCAACAAACGGAACGCTTGGACGGTGATTCACTTTGTGCAATAAAACAGTTGCAAGCACCTCAGGGAATTGAGGCGAAGCCACGCTTGACAGATGGAAACGGTTTTCAATCAGTCAAACATTGCATCGTTCTGAAGTGCTTACAGTTGTTTTGGCAAAGTCCGAAACAGGTAAATATGCTGCTGACTTCCCTAAACATGGGGACGATTTAGTTCAGAGTGAGTGGTAGTCGATCAGTTAGAATGCCGAAAAATCGGCACACCAAGCCATCCGCGTTGAGGCGGGAATTTAAAAATGGGACGCTTGAGATCATGACGACAGAAAAGTCTAGCGTAATTACGCGGCGCACGCTTTTGCGCAGTTTTGCAGCAGCAAGTCTTTCAGCAGCACCAGTCTATGCCAATGCAGCAGGGTTTCTTCGGGGATCTGGCGATATTCGTCGTTTGCGCATGTATTCTGGCCGCACTGGGGAAAGCATCGACACAATCTATTGGGTCGAGGGCGAGTACATTAAAGATGCTTTGAAAGAAGTGACATATTTCATGCGCGACTGGCGCAACAGCAAAATGAAATCCATTGACGCCCGCACCGTCGACATTATGGCTGCGGCTCATGGATTGATGGATGTCAACGAACCCTACATGTTGCTGTCCGGCTACCGCTCACCAGAAACCAACAACTTGTTGCGTTCACGGTCGCGTGGTGTGGCTAAGAACTCCCTCCACATGAAGGGTGAAGCCGCTGATTTACGCCTCAAGTCCCGCTCCGTTGGCCAAATGGCCGCAGCTGCGCAAAATTGCTCAGCTGGCGGCGTTGGCAGCTACCGTGGAGCGAACTTTGTTCACATGGATTGTGGTCCTGTACGGACATGGAAAGGCTGATTTCGCCCTATTTCATCACACCATTTTAAAAGCCGCCCCTTTGGGCGGCTTCTTTGTTTTGCGATACAAGAACCGTTACGCCGCAACGGGCGCCGGAATTTCCAAAGCCAACACATCCCGAACGGCATTCGCTGCCTCAGCACCCTTTTTCAAGAAATGGTCGGTGTAGAACTTGATGTGATCTTCGGTGGAATGAAAATGATGCGGCGTCAAAGACACGGAGAACATCGGCACTTCAGTTTCCAGCTGCGCGCTCATCAAGCCAGAGACCACGGCGTCTGCCACAAAGTCATGACGGTAAATGCCGCCATCGACGACCAAAGCCGCAACAACGATCGCATCGTACTTGCCGGTTTTTGCAAGGCGCTTGGCCAAAAGAGGTGCTTCAAATGCACCAGGAACATTGTAGACGTCTGTGGACGACGCAGGCGCGTGTTTTGAAATTTGTGCGCAAAATCCGTCGTAAGCTTGATCGACAATGTCAGCATGCCAACGGGCGCGAATAAACGCGATGCGCGGAGAAGATGTTTCGAAGTTTGAAGTCATGTTAGTCATTTTGGAACCCTTGAGTTTACACTGTTAGGTCCCAGAGCACGAAGGAGCACTCACAGCGAGCCAAAGCCCCCTGTTCACACCCCATTCTCTACCATCCGGACTTTAACCGTCGGTTCTGGAATTTCACCAGATCTGCTGACCCTTACGTTTTTACGCGTAAGGCGCTCGCGGACTATAACCGCCGGTGGGGAATTACACCCCGCCCTGAGAACTGTCCTAAATTTAGGCAGTACCGCAAATAAGGTCAAGACCTGTGCGCCTCCAAATGAATGCACCAAAGCACAGAACATTGGCACAAAATGCACATAAACAACGCGACTCACCGCAAACCATTCCGGACATTTACCTCACCATCACACTGATTGAACGGCGGTTCGGAAGGAGAATTTGCAGCGCTGCATAGATAATGAGAGCTGCACGCGGGACATATCATTCCCTCACACTATATGTAGCATCAAGCAACCGCACGATGAAGCCTGAGATCACAGTGCATATATCTAATGTCTTGAACAGAAACATGACGACCTGAGGTCGATATCAAAGGTGAAAGTACATGAATTTACTGCCAACTCTTTCCGTAATCGTAAGCATCGCATTGCCAACAGCCGCACTGGCGCAGGATCACCGCGGTCACAATGAAGGCCTGCAAATCACCATCAGTGGCGGTATTGTCAGCGCACCGTCCTATTTGGGTGATGATGACTATCAGACAACTGTGTTTCCTAATATCTCGCTGAGCTACGGAGAGCGTCTAAAGGCATCGTTGCGCGGCATTGAATACACCGCAATCATTCGAGACAACTGGAGTGCCGGTGGTATTCTGGCTTACGACTTTGGCCGTGAAGAAGACCCTGGCAAAAGCGATTTGACGATTTCTGGCGACGCCTCAACTGACTTGATTGGATTGGGCGATGTTGACGGCACTATTGAGATCGGCGGCTTTGTGGAATATGGCGCGGGCCCGATCGCGTCTAGACTAGAACTACGCCAAGGTGTCGACGGCGGTCACGACGGCTTGCACGGGGAAGCCAGTGTCAGTTACCGCGGTCTGTTCGACGTGTTTGCCGCCCCTGCATTCTTCTCAGTCGGACCGAAAGTGACGTTTGCCGACGATGCCTACAACAGTGCCTACTTTGACGTCTCAGAAACGCAATCCATTGCCTCAGGCATCAGTGAGTATGACGCAGGCGGTGGGATCAATTCCTACGGCCTAAGCGCCTCTGTCATGATGCCACTGTCTGAACATACATCTTTGGTTGGATTTGTAGACTACGACCAATTGACCGGTGATGTTGGGGACTCCTCCATCGTACAAGAACGCGGATCGCAGGATCAGGTTCGCACGGGCATCTTTATCAACTACACATTCTAAGAGCGCTGAAAGCTTTCGCTGTTGCGCCATGCCCTGCAAGGACGGTCATGGCGAAAGCTTCTTCTTTCATCCATCAACTTAAAAGAGCGACAGATGCACATCTGGCATACTGCTCGTAATATCAAGGGATTGTGGCGCACCTAAGAGGATTCGAACCTCTGGCCTCTGCCTTCGGAGGGCAGCGCTCTATCCAGCTGAGCTATAGGTGCATTGAGGCTCGGTATAGGCCATGGGTTTGAGGGGTGCAAATGGTTTTCGCGCCCCTCAGGCATTGTCTTTTAAGCAAACAGATCGTGACACAACTCAAGCGCTGAGACCAATGTGTCGACGTCCTCTTTGGTGTTGTACATCGCGAAAGATGCGCGGCAGGTGGCAGTCACGCCCAAGTGCTCCATCAATGGCATTGCGCAATGCGCACCAGCCCGTACAGCAACGCCGCGCTTGTCCAGCACCGTCGACAAATCATGCGCATGGGCACCAGCCATCGTGAACGAGAAAATCGCGCCCTTATCTGGCGCTGTGCCTTGAACCTGCAACCAATTGAGGCTTTGCAGCTTCTCGCTCGCGTATGTGGCAATCTCGGCTTCATGCTTTGCGACATTGTCCATGCCAACGTTCATCAACCAGTCCAAAGCCACGCCCATTCCGATGGTTTGCACGATGCCAGGCGTGCCGGCCTCGAACTTCATCGGTGGTTTGTTGTAAGTCACAGTGTCCCGTCCAACAACGTCGATCATATCGCCACCGCCCATGAAAGGGCGCATCTCGGCTTGGCGATCAGGGTGCACGTAAATCGCCCCTGAACCCGAGGGACCATAAAGTTTATGACCGGTGATAGGATAGAAATCACAGCCCAAATCTTGGACATCAACAGGACCGTGTACAGCCCCCTGAGATCCGTCGATCAAGCTGGCAATGCCGCGTTCGCGTGCGGCGTGGCAAATGGCTTTCACATCAACGCGTGTGCCGGTGACGTTTGACATCTGCGTCACAGAAACCAGCTTGGTTTTTGGCCCCATCGCGTCAATCACGGCTTGCGCATCTAAGCTGCCATCAGGGGCACATTCGACCCACTTGATCACAACCCCCATACGCTCGCGCAGAAAATGCCATGGAACGATGTTGGCGTGATGCTCCAAAACGGAAATCAGAATTTCGTCACCAGCCTGAAGGCGTGGCATGGCCCAACTGTAAGCGATCAAATTGATGCCTTCGGTCGTGCCAGAGGTAAAGATGATGTCATCTTCATGAGGCGCGTTCAAAAACGTCTTTACGATATCGCGCACGCCTTCGTATTTGTCCGTCGCAAGGTTGGACAAAAAGTGCAAACCACGGTGAACATTAGAATATTCTTCTGAATAGGCCTGTGTGACCGCATCAATTACAACCTGTGGCTTTTGCGCGGACGCCCCGCTGTCGAGATAGGTCAAAGGCTTGCCATTGACCTGCCGCGACAGAATGGGGAACTGCGCGCGAATGGCGTTTACATCATACATCAGAGACCTCTTTGGGAAAGGCGACTTCGATCAGCCCCAAACTCCAGAACACCACAAAAGTTGCGAAAGCGATAAGGCCGATGATGGTCACGCCAGCCCCTGCCCCCAAAAATCCCACCATCATGCCGTACAACAGCCACAGTGGGGATGCCGCCAAAAGCGGCCAGAACGTCGCCATGCGCGTCTCATATGCAGACTGTTTGCCGCCCACCAGACGCAACACGAAATGTAGGAACATTGCCAAAGCGTAAAGCACAAGCGGCATGATAAAGACCCATGCCAAAAGTGCGCCTCCGACCATCATTTCCAACTCTTTGCCCTGCTCAAAAGCTTCGCGAGACAAACGCGGCCACTGCGCCACAAAGATCAAACTGCACGCCAACACAACCGTGATCAGCGCGCTGCCTTCGTTGACCACAGGCCCAATGCGATGGCGCAACACCGCACGCGGGGCGCGGTAGTTGCGTAAGATATCAGAGACGACGCCCATAGCGCTTATCCTTTACGGCGCGCAAGCCACGCTTCGAGACGTTCCAAAACGTCACCCGCAATGTCTTCGCGTTCGATTTCTTCGATGGCTTCCGCCAAAAACGCCAACGTTAGCAAATCGGTGGCCTCAACTGTCGGAACACCGCGAGACTTAAGATAGAACAAGGCTTCTTCGTCGATCGCACCCGTGGTGGACCCATGTGAACAGGCAACGTCATCGGCGTAAATCTCAAGCTCAGGCTTGGCCAAGAACTGACTGTCATCATCCAGCAAAAGTGCTTGCGAAATCTGATAGCCATCGGTTTTCTGCGCGCCGTCTTTGACCAAGATTTTGCCTTGGAAAACGCCTGTCGCGCCATTGCGCAAAACCTTTTTAAAGACCTGACGGGATTCACAACGTTCGGCATCATGCGTGATAAAGACGGTGTCATCATGCAGGAACTCACCGTCGCCCATGCAAACACCGCCAACATGCGCTTGTGAATCGTCGCCCAAAAGTTCGATCACGACTTCGTTGCGCGTCAAAATGCCGTTTGCAGTCATTGTGAACGACTTGAACAAGCTTTCGCTGCCAAGACGGGCAAAAATATGCGTGGCCGCACGGCGTTCGTGGTCACGACCTTGCGCGCGAATGTGGTGGAACGACGCGCCATCAGCGACGTCTACTTCCAAGACTTTGTTGAACCGCGCCGCTGCTGGACCATTTTCCAACAACGTCACTTCGCCACCTGTTTCGATCTTAACGAGGTGGTGCAAGATAGCGTCGGAAGTTTCATTTTCATGGATGTAGACCAAGGAAACAGGCTTTTCGACTTTGCCCGTCACATGGATCACGACACCATCGGTTGCAAAGGCTGTGTTCAGCGCCGCCAAAGGCCGCTCTACTGGGGACTGTCCGGCCTGCTCCAAAACGCCGTATGCATCTTTGGCCCAGTGAATATCTGAGTTCAGCGCGTCGGAAAGCATTGAAATTTCAAGGCCTTCACCTGCGAAATCATCAGATGCGTCTGCGTCAAAAACACCATCCACAAAGACGATCTTCAAGCGGTCGATGCCGTCGAAAAATGGTTTTTCTTGCGGATCAAACACTTCAGCTTTGGTTGGCGCGAGCGCCGTCAAAGTGCTTGGATCTGTCCATTTCCAATATTCGTCGCGTTTGGTTGGCAGGCCCATTTCAAGGCTGCGCGCCAATGCATTTTCACGCAACTGGGTCGCCCAAGCGGCCCCTGTTGGGATCGCAACTCCGCTCAGACGCGTGGCCGCATCGTCGCGTTTGCGTTGTTTCAATTGTGCGCGTGTCATTATGCCTCTCCCTGCTCCGCAAGAAGATCAGTGTAGCCGTTGTGCTCGACTTCCAAGGCCAACTCAGGACCACCGGTTTTGATGATACGGCCGTTGGACATGATGTGCACAACGTCAGGTTTGATGTGGTCCAAAAGGCGTTGGTAGTGCGTGATCACGACGAATGACCGTTTGCCATCGCGCAGCGCATTCACGCCTTCCGCAACAAGTTTCATCGCATCAACATCAAGACCAGAGTCGGTTTCATCCAAGATGCAAACCTTTGGCTCAAGCATCGCCATTTGCAAAATCTCGTTACGCTTTTTCTCACCACCAGAAAAGCCAACGTTAACCGGACGTTTCAGCATGTCCGCGTCGATTTTGAGTGTCTTTGCTTTCGCGCGAACGATCTTCAGGAACTCACCCGCAGTCAATTCAGGTTCGCCGCGCAGTTTACGCTGTGAATTCACCGCAGTGCGCAAGAATGTCATGTTGCCCACCCCTGGGATTTCAACAGGGTATTGGAACGCCAAGAAAAGGCCCGCAGCCGCGCGCTCTTCTGGTTCCATTTCGAACAGATCTTCGCCGTCCAAAGTTGCAGAGCCTTCGGTCACTTCGTAACCATCGCGGCCAGACAAAACGTAAGATGTCGTGGACTTACCAGAGCCGTTCGGGCCCATGATCGCGTGGACTTTTCCAGGTTCGACAACCAGATCCACACCTTTGAGGATTTGCTTCTCTTCTTCTTCAAGTTTGACGTGTAGGTTTTTGATTTCTAACATTTTATTATCCTTGGTCTGGAATGGTCGGCGCGCATGATGTCCATTCGACAGACGCCTGTGTGCGGTTTAGAGGAATGCGAACTTTGGTGCGACTTATGTCGTTCACCGCCGCTGCGGAAGACGAAAGGCGACAGCAATGCTCCGCCTCAATTGGTGTATGGTTTAGAGGTGTCATTTAGCCCGTCACCACTTTCAATATGACGGCGATGGCCCATGCAAGCATCGAGGCCAGAAACGCCGTCGCGAAAACTGAATTGCGGAAAAGGCCGTCACGGTTGCCTTTGTTGGCGCGAATGCTCAGGCCAATGACCACACCGATGAAAACACCGATGGCGATGCCAGAAGATTTCAAAGCTAGAACAGACAACAGTTCAGGAGTCATGTGGAGCACTCACTTCAATTAGGTCTGCTAAATGCGGTCACCACATCAAGCAAACGAGCTGGGTCGATCTGGGTCGGATCGAGTTGAAATTTCACCATGCGCCCTTGGGTTTCGACAATGGGGGCAAAGCTTTCGCAAATCTGGTATTTGTCTTCGCGCCCAACATAGTCGTCAAACAACACAGTTGTGGGCTTGGATATAGAAAACAAAGTGGCAAGAAAACAGCCAACACGGAAGCGGCCGTCAATCAAAACAAGGTCCGGCGCAACAAAGTCCTCACGTTGCCAAACAGCCAATGAGTAACGTGGAAAACGGTGCCACTGACGATGCGAAACTGGATGTCCCCAGTCCTTCGTCTTACCTATATATTCGTGATGGATGCGTACGTCTGCCACAGGGGGATGATCCACGAACCAAGCTTGAATTGCATCAACCCAAGACTTCGAACTTTCGACAGAGAACACTGTTTTGCCGGCCATTTCTGATGCCATGGCAGTCGATCCCCCGACGCCATACTCCAAAATATTGGTGGCTAGATCATAATGATCACGCACCCACAGAGCGACCTCATGCGGAAAGGTCACCTCTGGTCCCTCAGGCGGGAAAGTATGTTGGGAATGAAGGGCGTGGGTCATCAGACTATCCGAGCTTCACGGCCGTGCCAGACGCGGACACCATCAACATGTTATTGATGACTTCGTAATCCAGATCGACGCCAACAATTGCATCTGCGCCAAGACTGTACGCACGAGACTGCATCTCTGACAGAGCCGTTTCGCGCGCATCGCCGAGTTTTTTCTCGTAGGAGCCCGACCGACCACCGATGATGTCTGTCACCTGCGCAAAGATATCACGCACCAAGTTTGCCCCCATGATGGCTTCGCCAGTGACGATACCGAGGTAGGATACGATGTTTTGACCCTCAACAGATGGTGTGGTGGTGATAATCATTTTGTCACGTCCTCAACAAATTTCTCATCACGGCGGTATTGCAAAAAGGCGAAAGCAAACTGGATAACAAAGAACATCGCAGCAAAGCTGAGCGCTTTTTGCAAGAATGCGTCGTTGGCGCGTTCAAGATACCCCAATTCAGATACAGGGTTCACCGCAGGCTCGACAAAAGCAAAGATCAGCCCCGCGAAAAGCGAGACCATCCAAGCCAGCCGAAATCGTCTGCTTTTGATGAACCCAGCCATCATTTAGCCCACGGAGCCTTCAAGGGAAATGGCAACTAAAGCCTGAGCTTCCATCGCAAATTCCATCGGCAGAGCTTGCAACACGTCCTTACAGAACCCGTTCACAACCAAGGCCACGGCCTCTTCTTCGCCCATGCCACGTGCACGGCAGTAGAACAGTTGATCGTCGTCCACTTTTGATGTGGTCGCTTCGTGTTCAACGCGGGATGAGTTGTTGCGCACCTCGATGTAAGGCACTGTGTGGGCGCCACAATTTGAACCGATCAGCAAGCTGTCACACTGTGTGTAGTTGCGGCTGTCTTTGGCTCGTGGGTGCATCGTCACCTGACCGCGATAGGTGTTTTGCGCCTTGCCTGCAGAGATACCTTTGGACACGATCCGCGACTTGGTGTTTTTGCCAAGGTGGATCATTTTCGTGCCAGTGTCAGCCTGCTGCATGTTGTTCGCGATCGCGATAGAATAGAACTCGCCCTGAGAGTCATCACCGCGCAAAATGCAGGACGGGTATTTCCACGTCACAGCAGAGCCCGTTTCAACTTGGGTCCACATCACTTTGGAACGCGCGCCACGACAATCGGCACGTTTGGTCACAAAGTTGTAGATGCCGCCCTTGCCGTTTTCATCGCCAGGGAACCAGTTTTGCACGGTCGAGTATTTGACCTCAGAATCTTCGAGCAAAACGATCTCAACCACAGCCGCGTGCAATTGCGCGATATCACGTTGTGGCGCAGTACAGCCTTCGAGGTATGACACGTAGGATTTTTCATCCGCGATGATCAACGTGCGTTCGAACTGACCCGTGTTTTCCGCGTTGATGCGGAAATATGTGGACAGCTCCATTGGGCAGCGTGTGTTTGGCGGAATGTAGACAAAAGACCCGTCCGAAAACACAGCTGAGTTGAGCGTCGCGTAGTAGTTGTCAGACACAGGCACAACGGTGCCCAAGTACTTTTTGACCAGCTCAGGGTGATTTTTGATCGCCTCAGAGATGGAACAGAAAATCACGCCCGCTTCCGCAAGCTCTTTTTGGAATGTTGTGCCAACAGAAACAGAGTCAAACACCGCATCCACAGCAACCTTGCGTTCGCCGTCGGCTGGAGTTTCACCCGCACCTTCAACACCGGCCAAAATCGCCTGCTCTTTCAAAGAAATGCCGAGCTTTTCGTAGGTTGCCAAAAGCTTTGGATCCACATCGTCCAATGACTTTGGTTTCTCTTCCATCGATTTAGGACGCGCATAGTAGTACTGGTCCTGAAAATCGATCTCGGGGTACTCAACCATCGCCCAATCAGGCTCTTCCAAGGTCAACCAACGGCGGTATGCCTCAAGACGCCAGTCCAGCATCCACTGAGGTTCCTCGTTCTTTTCAGAAATCAAGCGCACGATATCTTCGGACAGGCCCTTGGGCGCATATTCCATTTCAATATCAGTGTCCCAGCCGTATTTGTAGGTGCCAGCAAGAGCCTGCACCGCATCGACGGTGTCCTGTTCAACGCCGTCTTTAACTTGGACTTTGTCTTTTACCGATGTGTCATCCATGCGGATCATTCCTTTGTGTGCGTCTTTTCGAGCTCTTGCGGCCCATATGTCTTTGTTCAAACCCTGTGCTGGGCTCATGTATCACTAAGCTGCGCGCTGTTTCCAGCGGGCATAAGCGGAAAGCCACGCTTTGGCAAACCGTTCGATGTCTTCTGTCGTCGTCTCGGGGCCCAAAGACACCCGCATCGCGCAGGATGCTTCCAAATCGGAGTACCCCATCGCGCGCAGAACGCGACTTGATTTCACTTTTCCACTGGAACAGGCCGATCCCGCGGAGACCGCAAAGCCAGCCAAATCCATCTGCATCACTTGCGTCTCACCCTTCCACTGCGGCGTGATCACACTCAGCGTATTGGGCAAACGTTTGACGCCTTTCCCAACTGATATGATGCCAGCGGCGCCATCTTCAAGGCGCATTTGCAACAGATCACGGCGTTCCGCAATTTGATCCCAAATACCGTCAGAAATCAGTTTAGCACTGGCCTCGGCGGCAGCACCAAATCCAACGATCCCAAGCAGGTTTTCAGTCCCTGAGCGGCGTCCCATCTCTTGACCGCCCCCCAAAATCTGCGCGTTCACATCCAGACCTTGTTTCAGCACCAAAGCGCCAACACCTTTTGGACCGCCAATCTTATGCGCAGAAATCAGCGCCATGTCGCAGCCCATCCAATTGAAAGCGACAGGCAGCTTTCCAAAGCCTTGCGTCGCATCAACCACCGCCAAACGTTCGGGCAAGGTCTGCACAATGCCGGTCTCAGAATTGGCAAGTTGAAGCGCCGTTGTCGCAGGATCTGAACAGGTGACAGCGCCCTGCGCATCAACTGCCAAATCCGTATCACACCACGATGACACCGCCTCGTGTTCCACATCTGCGCAATGCATATCGCGCCCCGCCAAAGCCAATGCGGCGGCTTCGGTGGCACCTGACGTAAACACAATATCAGCAGAGCTCGCGCCAAACGCATCAGACACCTGCGCGCGGGCCTTTTCGATCAAGCCCTTCGCAATCCGCCCTTCGCCATGCACAGACGACGGATTGCCGACCACATCCATTGCCGCAATCATCGCAGCGCGTGCGGCGTCAGACAGCGGGGCTGTTGCGTTGTAATCCAAATAAGTGCGAGACGCGCGGGCCATACTCTATGCAGATCCCACTTCAGCTTCTTCCAACTTGCTGTCGTCAACAACTTCCACAAAGTTGGGCACAGCCGGACAAGGACGCAAACCGTTATCTGTGATGTCGGACAGGCGTGTTTGGTGCAAGAACACGTAAACATGCGCAGACAGACCTTCCCACAAACGGTTGGTCACAGATTGCGCACGACTGCCAGAGACACCACCAGAGGCCCCTGCCCCTGTATGCATCGCAGACACGGTTTCATCGACCGCTTCCAAAATGTCAGACACGCGAATGTCAGATGGCGACTTGGCCAACTTATAACCACCACCAGGACCACGCACAGAAATCACCAATTCAGCGCGTCGCAATTTGACAAACAGCTGCTCAAGGTATGGCAATGAAATGTCTTGGCGTTTGGAAATCTCGGACAAAGACAGCAAAGCACCTTCGTTTTGAAGCGCGAGATCAGCCAAAGCGACCATTGCGTAACGGCCTTTTGTCGATAACTTCATCTGTCGATCTCCTGTTCAAGGGCGCCGCGAGTCACTTCTGAGACGTTGCAGCCCCGCGTGTTGCCCGATGTTTCGGTTGTTTCCCGCATGAAACGGGCAATTTATATGCAAAAACATTGACGTTAGCGCTTCGGAGCCTTAACTCCAATGCAACTCGAACGCCCTGTTGAGCAGTTAATTTAGAACGGTTCTAAAGTTCCTGATCTAATTCGTCAACTATAGACGGACATGTGGCGTAAAACGAGCGCAAATCGACACCCCAAAACGGGAGTTCGGCCAGCGCCACACATGTGGCATCCAAAGCTGTCAGGACCCCTCAGGAGACAGGGACCTCAATGCCCGAAGTGATTTTTCCCGGCCCAGAAGGCCGCCTCGAAGGCCGCTACCACCCACAACGCGCCAAAGACGCCCCTATTGCGATCATCTTGCACCCGCACCCTCAGTTCGGCGGCACGATGAACAACAAAGTCGTCTACAACATGCACTACGCCTTCCACAAAATGGGCTTCACTGTGTTGCGGTTTAACTTTCGCGGTGTTGGGCGTTCTCAAGGCGAATACGATCAAGGTATTGGTGAGCTGTCTGATGCGGCATGTGCGCTGGATTACTTGCAGTCTTTGAACCCGAACGCGAAACATTGCTGGGTCGCTGGCTTTAGCTTTGGCGCGTGGATCGGCATGCAGCTTTTGATGCGTCGCCCAGAAATCTCTGGCTTTATTTCTGCGTCACCGCCCGCAAACATGTATGATTTTTCATTCTTGGCCCCATGCCCATCGTCCGGTTTGATCATCAACGGCACCGCCGACCGCGTGGCACCACCAAAAGACACCCATGCGCTTGTGAACAAATTGCACGAGCAAAAAGGCATCACCATCACGCACACAGAGCTTGAAGGTGCTGGCCACTTCTTTGAAGACCACCACATGGATGACATGATCGGCCACGTCGACACCTACGTGCGTCGTCGTTTGACAGAGAACACGCGCTAGAGGCCACGGCCGTTTTGTGCCACACGACATTCCAAAGGCGGCGGGTCAAATCGCCGCCTTTGCGCATTTTATCTCAGCCTTTGCTAAAGGACCCATCCGTTGAACATTTCCGCACCTGACTTGGCTCCGACACAAGACAACACACGTTTGAATGCGCAATTCGCCTTTTTGCTCGAGGCGGACAAGCTCAAAACCGTGGAGCGCGCCAATCAAGTCATGGACCGTGCACGATTTGAAAATTCAGCGGAACATTCATGGCACGCGGCCCTATTGGCCGTACTCTGTGCACCGATGGCGAGCGTAGATGTCGATATGGCCCGCGTGGTTGAAATGCTGATCCTGCACGACATTGTCGAAATTGATGCAGGCGATCATCCAATCCATATCATGCATAATCCGCAAGACATCGCAGATGTCGAAGCCGCCGCTGCCACGCGTATCTATGGGCTTTTGCCTGACGATTTGCGCGTGAAATATCTTGAGACGTGGCAAGAGTTCGAAGCCATGCAAACCCCAACAGCACGCTTTGCCAAATCGATCGATTTCTTGGCGCCCGCGCTGCAATGCCTTGGCGCGCCCGTGCAGTTGGCAGAAGAACGCGACATCGTTGAACGCAATCTGTTTGAGGGCCGCGCGTCCAAAATCAAAGACCTGCTGCCAGACCTCTATGAATTCGCACTGGCCCTGTTTGAAGGCCGCGAGACAGATCCTGTGATGGATCAACGCTATGCCTTTTGGTGCGAGGCGGACCGCCTGAAAGCCGTGTTGCGTGCCACACCGATCTTGGATGGGACGCGGCCTGAAAATTCCGGCGAACATTCGTGGCATGTGATGCTCTACGCCTTGACCCTGACCGATCAGGCAAAAGACCCCATCGATATGTCCCGCGCCATTACAATGATGATGCTACACGATATTGTTGAAGTGGATGCGGGCGACAACCCGATCCACGGCACGGTGACACCTGAAGCGCAAAAGGCGCAGGAACTGGCCGAGATCAAAGCCGCTGACAGATTGTTCGGACTTTTGCCTACCGATCAAGGCGTTTCGCTGCGCAGCATTTGGGAAGAATTCGAAGCCGCAACAACGCCAACTGCGCTCTACGCCAAATCAATCGACCGCGCGCAACCCGTGCTGCACAACTTGGCCAATGATGGCGGATCGTGGCGCACCTATGATGTCAAACTGCATCAGCTGGACAGTCGTGTGGGCGACAAAATCACCCGCGGCTGCCCTGCCCTTTGGCCGTTCATTCGCGCACGTTTGGAACATTGGTTTGTGGCAGCTGATGCGCTGTAATCAATCGCGATTTCGTCAGCCGCGCCTATCAGTCGCGTTTTGGCGGGATCGCATAGGTCATTGACGCCTGCGCCAAAACTTTGTCGCTGCCAGGATTACGCATCAACACCTGCCCAACGGCCAAAGTCCGCCCCAATTTGTGAACAGTGCATTCGCCCAAAACGGGCTTCGCCCCATCAGGTTTGCGCATAAAATCAATCGACGCATTGGTTGTCACAGCCATTGCCACAGGGCCAAGCCGCGCGAGAATCGCAAAAAAGAACCCAACATCGGCCAACATAAACAAGCTCGGGCCAGACACAGTCCCGCCCAAACGTATGTGGTGCTGCTCTGGGGTCAGTCGCAAGGTGACACTTTGCTCTGTCACCTCTTCGATGCTCAAAGCGGCCCCCACCGGACCAAACTCCTTGCTCAGATAGTCCTGAAGCGCAGCTTTATCCATCACGTTTGTCATGGATTAAAGCCCGTAAATATCGCTGAACTTTTCTTCGAGATAGTCGAGCAAAGGCACTTCGTTCGGCGCGAATCCGCAGGCATGCACGATGGTGTCATGTGGTGTGCGCAAGCCGCCGTATTGCTGCAAGTTCTCGCGCAGCCATGTGGTGGCAGGCGATGTGTCGCCCTGCGCCAATGCAGCATCTATCCCTGACACATCTTTGCGCATCGCTTTGTTCAAACAACCCGCATAGACATTGCCCAACGAATAAGTCGGGAAATAGCCAAACAGGCCCACAGGCCAATGCACGTCTTGCAAACAGCCGTTAGACACCTTGTCGACCTTGACGCCAAAATCAGCCTCAAACCTCGCATTCCACGCTTCAGGCAGGTCTTTGATCTCTAGGGCGCCGGATATGATTTGCTGTTCCAAATCAAAACGCAAAAGCACATGTAAGTTGTACTGAATTTCATCGCTCTCGGTGCGAATATACCCTTGGGTGACGCGGTTCACGGCCGCATAGAACCCTTCGGCGCTGTCGATGCCGAAATCGCCAAAGCTTTCGCGCATCTTGCCGTAAAGGTATTCGGTATAAGCGCGTGAACGACCCAATTGGTTCTCGTAAATTCGCGATTGGCTTTCATGCACGCCCATGGAAACACCCGCGCCAAGCGGCGTGAACAGATGCGCATCATCGATGCCAAGTTCGTAGCAGGCATGGCCAACTTCGTGAATCGTGGAATATAGGCAATTGAACGGATCATCTTCAGAGGTGCGCGTCGTGATCCGCGAATCCGTGCCTGAGCCACTTGAAAACGGGTGCACAGCCTTGTCGATACGGCCCCGATTGAAATCATAGCCAAAGCTTTTCGCGACCTCATGGGTCAGCGCCATTTGCGCCGCTTCGTCGAATGTGCCGCTGACGCCCTTGGGCTGATCCGCGCCCAAAACTTTGTCGCGCAATACTGTCAAGCGCGGGCGCAATGCGCCAAACATTGCCGACAGCTCTGCAGCAGATGAGCCAGGTTCATAGTCTTGCAACATCGCATCATAAAGTTCGCCACCATCCGCCAGCGCGGACGCTTCTTCGCGCTTCAAGGCCACGACCTGTTCGAATGTGGGGGCAAAATGCGCGAAATCATCATTGGCGCGCGCCTCAGCCCAAATGCCTTGCGACATAGACGTGACCTTGGCAACTTCCGCAGCCAGTGCAGCAGGCACTTTGGTGTTGCGCGCATACGACCGCTTTATGTGACGCAGGTTGGCCGCTTGCACAGCGTCCAGTCCGCCCTCATCAATCGCCGCAAGCCAGTCCCCGACGCGCGGATCCGTGCGACGTGCGTGCAAAACGGTTTCCATCGCAGAAAGCTCTTCGCCGCGCTGTGCAGCCGCCCCTTCTGGCATAATTGTCTCTTGGTCCCATCCCAATCGACCCGCCACAGACGACAACGCTTCGGTGTTTTTTTGAAACACCATCAGATCCGAATAAGCGCTCATATTATGTGTCTCCGCGTACAGATTGTTGTTTAGGGTACTGCGACATGAACCGTGCGCGCATGATCGCAACGAACAGTGCAACTGCGCCAATCTGGTGCGCCAACCCAAGATGCATCGGCGCGCCGTTCAAAACCGTCACGATGCCCAGAGCGACCTGCAAAAACATTATTGCAGCCATCATGTTAAAGCTGGCCTGCGTGCTGCGGACCGCCGATTTGCGGCCGCGTGACCAGACAAACAGCCCATAGACGAACAAGACATAGCCCGCGACCCGGTGCATGAATTGAACCAGACCTGCGTCTTCAAAGAAATTGCGCCACAGTGGCGTGATTGAAAAAGGATCAGGCGGAAACACTTGCCCGCCCATCAGCGGCCAATCCGTAAATCCGCGCCCTGCATCAATGCCCGCCACCAAAGCGCCAAGCAGAATTTGCAAGAACGCCAGATGAAGCAAGCTGGTCGACAGACCAAACAATTTGCCGTCACGCGACCGACGCGCTTGCATCAATTCCGCCTCGGTGCGGCTCAACTCAAACACATACCACGCGATGAATCCAAGAATGACAAACGCGAGCCCAAGATGCGTGGCCAGTCGGTAAGACGCAACATCAAGACGATCACCAGACAAGCCAGAGGACACCATCCACCAACCAATTGCGCCCTGAAGCCCGCCAAGAGCACCAATGAACAATAGCTTCTTTGTCCAACCCGTTGGAATCTTACGCGCAACAGCAAAGCCCAAAAAGCCCAAAGCCCAAATCAGACCAATGGTGCGGCCCAATTGGCGGTGGCCCCATTCCCACCAATAAATCGCTTTGAACTCAGACAAAGACATCCCTTCGTTTTGCAATTTATATTCTGGAATCTGTTTGTATTTTTCGAACTCCGTGGCCCAATGTTCGGCGCTCATCGGCGGCATTGCCCCAGTCACAGGCTTCCATTCGGTGATCGACAGGCCTGAATCTGTCAAACGCGTCATGCCTCCCACGGCGATCATCAGCATGACCATCGCAAAGAGCACCAAGAGCCAAAGACGGATACCCTTGCGGGCGCCAGCTTTGCCAGTGTCGATCAACCCGCCTTTGGGGATGCTCACGGGTTTGGCGTCGGTGCCAACCTCTTCAAAAATGCTACGTTTCGATGTTGGTTTTTGAGCCATGGGATATATGCCCCTTAGAGTGCGATGGTTGCGTGAGAACCTAGGCAGCGCATGGCACAAGAGCAAGCGGTCACGCGCCGCAAAAGACGCTTTGCCGCGCCGAATTGATGAAAAAGACGCGCCAAGACGCTGACTAGCGGTCTGATCCGCGCTCTTTCCAGCGCTTCATCTGCCGCATCATACCGTGCATCATCTGCACATCCATTTTGGTCATTGGCATGCGGGACCACAGATTGCGCAAGTTGAGTTTCATACTTGCGGCTTTGGCCTCGGGGAAAAAGAACCCCGCTTGATCCAGCGTGTCCTCGTAATGATCACCCAGCTTTTCCATCTCAACATGGCCTGCCCATTCGGTGCCGGCCATTTCAACCACTTCGGGTACGATTTCGGCGGTCTGACGGCGCCATTCATACGCCGTGAGCAACACACATTGCGCGAGGTTCAAGGAAGGAAACTCAGGGTTGATCGGCACGGTGATCAACGCATTGGCATGGACCACATCTTCGTTTTCAAGCCCTGCTCGTTCAGGCCCAAACATCACGCCAACTTTGCCGCCTTTGGCAATGATCGCGCGGGCATGTTCCATCGCGCGTTCAGGTGACATCACAGGTTTGGTGATGTCGCGCATCCGCGCAGTCGTGGCAAAAACAAAATCGCAATCGGCCAAAGCATCAGGAACAGTGTCAAACATCCCCGCCTCGTCCAGCAAACGGCCAGCGCCAGACGCCATGGCGACCGCTTTTTGATTGGGCCAGCCATCGCGCGGATCCACAATGCGCATCCGATCAAGACCGAAATTCCACATGGCCCGCGCAGCACCGCCGATGTTTTCGCCCATCTGAGGACGCACCAACACAAATGCAGGCGTTGGGCCGGACAGCTCGAATTCTTGAGGATCATCGGACATGATTGGACACCTTTATTCTGTGCACGCGCAGGCTGCGCGATTGGTCTGATCCGCGTCATAGGCCGAGATCGGAAAAATCGCAAGCAAAGCCCTGCATCGGCTGCCACTGCAAACCCTTTTATCCGCATAAAAAAACCGTTATCACGAGCCAAACGCCAAAGGAGTCGCCCATGTCTGATCACAACGCTCAATCTGAAGTGCCACAAATCTATCTTTTGACGCCTTCAGCTTTTGATCTTGAGACCTTCTCACCGCTTTTGGCGCAGGTTTTGGAAGATCACGAAATTGGCTGCGTTCGTTTGGCCTTGGCCAGCAAAGACGAAGTGGAATTGGGCCGCGCAGCCGATGCACTGCGCGAGATTTGCCATGCGAAAGACGTGGCCATTGTGATCGATTCACATGTCGCTTTGGCGGAAAAACACGGGCTGGATGGGGTGCACTTGCTTGATGGCGCACGTTCCTTGCGCGATGTGCGCAAAACCCTTGGCGCAGATGCAATCGTCGGTTCCTTTTGCGGCACAACGCGTCATGACGGCATGACTGCAGGCGAAATTGGCGCAGACTACGTTTCCTTTGGCCCCGCAGGGTCAAGTGCCTTGGGCACAGGCGCACAAGCTGAAAAAGAACTGTTCGAATGGTGGTCCGCCATGATCGAAGTGCCCGTCGTCGCCGAAGGCGCGCTCGACATCGACACCATCAAGTCGCTGACACCACACACTGATTTCTTTGCCATTGGCGACGAAATTTGGGGCCAAGACGACCCAAGCGCTGCACTCGGCACGCTCATTGCAGCTATGGAATAAGGCAATAGCGGCAGCGTAGAACGCGGGCCTGTCACATCAAACGTTAATGTATTCGTTTGGGATGTCCGGCAAACCTGAACGCACCGCCTCTTCACAAAGACGCGCCATGTCTTTGCGGTTTGGCACGTCTTTCACCGCAATTGGGTCATGAAAAACGACAGTGATCGCACCTTGTTTGCGGGTCTTTAGATACTTGATCAGCGACGGCGCAAACTCCATATCGCCCCACCAGCCATAAAACCGTGGCTCTGCTCCTTTGGGGGCGGTGTAGCGTACCGATACAGGCTGGATGTACACTTCTTCGATCAATTCAGGTGCGAAAAATGCTGCAAACAAAGTGGGCTTAAAGGGTAAAACCCGCAAACTGTCCGTCGACGTTCCCTCGGGGAAAAACAAAAGTTTGTGCCCCATGTGCAAACGCTCTTCGAACAAAATCTTTTGGCGCGCCGCATCTTTGCGATCACGCGCGATAAACACGGTCCCAGAAGCCCGCGCAAGCGGTCCGATGCCCGGCCACTTGGCCACCTCTGCCTTAGACACGAAAAACACGCGCTGACAGGCATTGAGCGAAAAAATATCGAGCCAAGTCGAATGATTGGCAACCACAGCGCCGTGGTGTTTCATCGGTGTGCCTATCGTGTGCAAAGGGATCCCCATCACCCGCAAAGACATTCGTGACACAAAGCGTGGAAAGACCGATGACCAAGGGCGACGCGCCCCAACAATCAGGCTTTCAACACCTCGCGTCAGCATCATCAAAGGCAAGCACACAAGGATCAGTGCAAAAATCGGTACGCCGCGCACAACAACCCGCAGCCAATCAAATCGCTCCGTCTCCGGTTCCGTCGCCGGAATTTTGCTGTCCCAAAGCGGGGCGCTCATCTGATCCGCTCTCGCGTATACATTTCTTTTTGTCGCGGAGACACTTGCGCAATATCCAAGATCAAACACACATCAATGGTGTTGAAGGCATGATCGACAAACGCGCCCTCACCCACGGTGCCACCAAGCCGCAAATAGGCCTTGATCAAGGCCGGCACAGACAGCATCGCAGAGCGTCGGTCGATTGCGTCTTCAGCAATCAAATCCATGTTTTGAAACTGATCTTCGATCGCGCGCACGCGCAAATTTTCTGGGGCAAGATGGCGGTGGTGCAATAACGATAAAGGTTCTGCCAATTTGCAGATATCCGTGCCGTGAAAAGACGCCACACCAAAAAGCACATCAAATCCGCCCTCGAAAACGTATTTCGCCAGCCCTGCCCACATATGGTAAAGCGCTGTTCCACCACGATATTCTGCAGCAACACATGATCGTCCAAGTTCAAGCAACCGTTTACCAGAGGCCTTTAGAACACTTAGATCATATTCGCTTTCGGTATAGAAACCGCCGATTTCCTCGGCCTTTTCCCCCGTCAAAAGTCTGTAGACGCCAACGCATTGCTCAAGCGGATCACTTGAGCGCGCCTTGTCGATCAACATCAGATGATCATAGGCGGGATCAAACCTATCGGCTTCCAATTGTGCGACGTGATCAACCAAATCACCGCTGGAGCCGAGCTCTTCTACAAAGACCCGATAGCGAAGACGCTGTGCTGCGCGCATGTCTTGTACGCTGGTCGCGAAGCGCAATTCGAACTTGTGGTCGGATTCACTCATTGGGGGTCTTTTTAAAAAGGGTGCGGTGCGCGGGTTCTACGTGCTTCACGGCATCAATGCAACACAGCAGGTTGAAACAACTCAAGATGCACACTTTTAAGTTGCAACAAAAATTCAATCATCCACCATAGATAGCATCAAGCCAACTAGCGCAACACTGGATTAGTCCAGTGCATCAAACACAGGAAGGAGTGCCACACGACGACTATCAATGACGATTTTGCCAACCTGTTCAAACATCACGGTCAACTTGCCGTTGATATTGGATTGAACCTGCCCCTTGCCCCAATCGTCTTGGGCTGGATGGCGCACGATCTGACCAGGTTCCAACATCGCATTTAAATCGTCCATCGTCGCACATTCCTAATTCGGCCTCACGCAGGAGACACTATGACAAAAGATATGACCCGAGACATCGCCGCCATGATTGGCTCTCGCATTTGCCATGACCTTATCAGCCCTGTCGGCGCGATTTCAAACGGCGTTGAATTGCTCGGCATGTCCAGCCAAGACACTGGACCTGAGCTCAGCCTTATCGCGGATAGTGTCGACAATGCAAATGCACGTGTGAAATTTTTCCGCATTGCGTTCGGCATGGCTTCACCGGGGCAAATGACAGGCCGCCAAGAAATGGTGTCCATTCTCAATGCGCTCAGCACCAAACGTCTGACCTATGTGTGGCAACCTGAAGCCGACATGCTGCGCACAGAGGTCAAACTCGCCTGTTTGATGATGATGTGTGTGGAAACGGCTTTGCCGCGCGGCGGTGTGATCAACATTCAAAATGAAGAAGGACAATGGAGCATTTGCGCACGCGCGGATAGGCTTGAGCCCTCACCCGATCTTTGGGCGCGCTTGGGCGCACCAGCAACCTCTGACGGGCTGAAACCCTCTGAGGTGCAATTCATCCTCGCGCCCTTGCAAGCCGAGCTTCTTGAGCGGCGCATCGCCATCCAAACAGACGATGGCTCACTGCGCCTGACCGCTTAGGCGGGTTTGATCCTCCGGCGAGAAGTCGTCCTTTGGCAATAATAAAGGCGCGCCCATGATGGACGCGCCTTTCGCATTTCAACACTGTGTCGCTTATCCGCGGGTCGCACCGTTTGACGTGACAAGATACTTGAATGACGTCAGTTGTTCCGCCCCAACAGGCCCACGAGCATGCATTTTGCCCGTCGCGATACCAATCTCACCGCCCATGCCAAATTCGCCACCATCGGCAAATTGCGTCGATGAATTGTGCATCAAAATCGCACTGTCGATCCGCTCAAAGAACTTGGCAACATTGTCTGGTGTCTCCGAAATAATGCAATCCGTGTGTGACGAAGAATACTGATGAATATGCGCAATGGCACCATCAATATCGTCAACAACTTTGGCCGCGATGATGCTATCCGCATATTCACAGCCCCAGTCGTCCTCAGATGCAGGCACCACGCCTTCGATAGATTGCAAGGTCTCATCACCACGCACTTCGATTCCAGCCTCCATCAACGCCTTGATCACATCAACACCAAGAGTGCACGCTAAGTCCTTGTGAACAAGCAAACATTCTGCGGCACCACAAATGCCAGTGCGGCGCGTTTTGGCGTTGATCACCACATCCATCGCCTTTTTAGGGTCGCTGGACGCGTCCATAAACACATGCACAATGCCCTCAAGGTGCGCAAACACAGGCACACGTGCTTCGCGTTGCACAAGGCCAACAAGCCCTTTACCACCACGTGGCACGATCACGTCCACATAGTCTGTCATGGCCAACATTTCGCTGACGGCCGCACGATCACGTGTTGGCACGCGTTGAATGGCATCGGCAGGCAGGCCAGCTTTCACAAGGCCATCGACCAAACACTCATGGATCAAACCAGAGGAATGAAAGCTCTCAGAGCCGCCGCGCAAAATCACCGCATTGCCCGCTTTCAAACACAAAGCGCCAGCATCGGCTGTCACATTGGGCCGCGATTCATAGATCACGCCAATGACACCCAAAGGCGTGCGCGTGCGTTTGATGTGCAACCCTGAAGGCATATCCCATTCCGCGATCACATCGCCGACAGGGTCCTTTTGCTCTGCAATCGTGCGCAAGGCATCCATGATTCCACGAATGCGGTCTTCGTCTAACATCAACCGGTCAAGCATCGCGTTGTTCAGACCTTTGTCGCGGCCAAATTCCATGTCTTTTTCGTTGGCAGCAATAATCTCAGCACGCCGTGCCCAAATCGCTTCGGCGGCCCCAATCAACGCTGCGTGTTTGCGCTCAGCAGAGGCGTATGCCAATTCAGCAGCAGCTGCTTTTGCGCGCTTACCAATGTCTTGCATCAGCTCGGTTATGTTCAAATCTTTGGTCATAGTACCATATCATCCCTATGGATCATCGCGGCTCGGCCTGCGTAGCCAAGGATCGCTTGAATATCTTTTGTCTGCGCGCCTTGGATCTGCGCCGCTTCATCCGCCGTATACCGAATAAGCCCCACACCAACCCGCACGCTCTCAGGTCCCAAAATCTCGACTGGGTCGCCACGGCCGAATTGGCCTGACACCTCCGTGATTCCTGCGGGCAGCAATGATTTACCAGCTTTCAACGCAATGACTGCACCTGCATCCACCATGACAGCCCCTTTGGGTTTCATCGCGCCTATCCAATTCTTGCGCGCGCCCTTTGGGTCAACTGTCGGTAAAAACCACGTCGCCAAAGCGCCATCTGATAAGGCTTTGAGCGGGCGCTCAACTGCGCCTTGAGTGATCACCATCGCACAGCCCCCCGCCATCGCGGTTTTTGCTGCCATGACCTTGGTTTTCATCCCACCTTTGGACAATCCAGAGACGGGATCCCCTGCCATATCTTCGATATCAGATGTGATTTCAGTGACGCGTGGAATGTGCTTGGCAGAGGCATCTGTATTGGGATTGGCCGTGTACAGCCCATCAATATCAGACAACAGAACCAACTGGTCTGCCCCCACAGTCACAGCAATTTGCGCCGCCAAACGGTCATTGTCGCCATAACGAATTTCGTCAGTGGCCACGGTGTCGTTTTCATTCACAATCGGCACAACGCCAAGCGCCAATAGCGCCTCAAGCGTGGCACGTGAATTCAAATACCGGCGGCGATCTGCGGTGTCTTCCAATGTCAAAAGAACTTGCGCTGTGGTGATCCCGTGGGGCTCTAACCCCTCTTGATACGCGCGCGCCAAGCGAATTTGCCCAACAGATGCACAGGCCTGAGACTGTTCAAGTGACAATTCCGTGGCTGGCAAATTTAAAAGGCCGCGCCCCAAGGCAATCGACCCCGACGACACCAAAATTACATCCGCACCGCGTGCTTTCAGCATCGCTACATCTTGAGCCAATGCGGCAAGCCACGTCGCACGCAAGGCGCCGTTTTCAACCAACAGCGCCGAGCCGATCTTTATTACAATCCGTTTTGCGTCGTTTAAGGTCGCCACGATGTTTCTTCCTCATCGCCTCCGTCGGCTTTTTTGGTCCGCAAGCGATCCATAGAAATTTCAGCTTTCAGCGCGCGCAAGACGGTGTCAACACCATCGCGGCTTACGCCGGACATCGTGTAAACACGCCCACCACTTGCAGCTTCCAATGCGGCTTTTTTCTCAACGATTTCGTCTTCGGTCAGGCTGTCCACTTTGTTAAGCACTGTGATCCGAGGCTTATCGCCGAGCTCTTCGGTGTAGTTTGAAATCTCGCCAATGATCACATTGTAATCATGTGCCACATCTTCGGACGTTCCATCCACAAGGTGCAACAACACCGCACAGCGTTCAACGTGCCCAAGGAACAAATCGCCAAGACCACGCCCTTCGGACGCGCCAGCAATCAGGCCAGGGATGTCAGCAACCACAAATTCCGTATTGTCGATGCCAACAACCCCGAGGTTTGGGTGCATCGTGGTAAACGGGTAATCCGCCACTTTGGGGCGCGCATTTGATGTCACGGACAAGAAGGTTGATTTGCCAGCATTTGGCATGCCCAAAAGACCCGCATCCGCGATCAATTTCAGGCGCATCCAAATGGTACGATCAATCCCTTCCTGACCAGGGTTCGCAGTGCGCGGCGCTTGGTTGGTGGACGACTTAAAGTGCAAGTTGCCCCAACCACCGTTGCCGCCCTTGGCCAGCACGATTTTTTGTCCAACTTCAGTCACATCGTACAAAACTGTTTCTTGGTCTTCGTCCAAGATCTCAGTCCCAGCAGGCACGCGCAGATAGATGTCTTTGCCATCTTTACCCGTACGATTGCTGCCCATGCCGCTTTGGCCGTTTTGGGCAAAAAAGTGCTGCTGGTAACGGAAATCGATCAGCGTGTTGAGACCATCGACAGCTTCGATAATCACGTTGCCGCCTTTACCACCGTCACCGCCGTTTGGACCACCGTACTCGATGTATTTCTCACGCCGAAACGAGACACAGCCGTTACCGCCTGAGCCTGATCGAATGTAAACTTTGCAAAGATCGAGAAATTTCATGTGGTGATCCTTTCAGACCCGAGACTTAACGCGCCCAACGGGCAAATTCAATGCGCCTTATGCGCGTGATTGCACGCGGGCGTAAGAGCAAAACGATGTGTTTTCCCCTCTTTTCCATCAGCTTTGGTAAGTTTTTAGAGATTCCCTAGCATTCAAAGCGCTAACTCTTAGAAATGCTCGGAGCTTTGCTCATTTAGATCATCACGGGGGCCTTGTTTAAATGGACGCCCCGATCACACCACAGGCTTAATCAAGCTTACAAACATAGGTCCATGTCGGAACAATAGCAGCGCGTGCAACACTATAGGTTTCCGCATCGCCCAAATACTCAAAACCCGCATTGGTCACGACGCGTGCAGAGGCTTGGTTGTCTTGGAAAATTTCCGCAAACATTGTTTTATCACCAAGCGGGTTGGCAGCCACCAATGCATTCAACGCCGAGGATGCAATGCCAGTGCCCCAAAACGACGGCGCCACCCAAAAGCTAACTTCAGACTGACCCCGTTCGATCGGCTTCATTTGCATAACGCCCAACACTTCGGAAAGCCCAGCGGCAGCCCCATCAATGATGTAGGTGTAGAGCGGCACTTTTGGATCCAAAGAGCGCTCAATAAACGCTTCCGTTGACCCTGGAGGCAACGGATGAGGTAAGGACCGAGATGCCTCAGCCACGCGTTTATCGCTGGCATACATCGACAACAGCCCCACATCAGATTGACGTGGCGCACGCAGAGTAAAACGCTCTGTCTCAATTGACGTTTGCGTTACTTTAAGTCCGCGCTCGATCGTTTGATCCAATTTCATGTCTCTCCTCCTCGAAGAGTGCTTACATCAGCACCGCCCCTCCCAAGGGGTGCTGTGGCAGATTTTATACTCGGCTAATGGCTTAGCCATACAATCTTAATAAACACATAGTGTGACGGCGCTATTTCGCAATGACCGCATAGAAAAAGGGACCGACCCGAAGGCCGATCCCTTGAATTTTATACCATCAAGGTCGGCTTATTCAGCGGCCTCTGCCACTGGAAGCACAGAGATGAAAGTACGTTTTTTAAGGCCTTTGTGAAATTTCACATTGCCGTCAACAGTTGCGAAGATCGTGTGATCTTTGCCAAGGCCAACGCCTTCACCTGGGTAAAACTTCGTACCGCGCTGACGCACGATGATGTTGCCTGCAATAGCAGCCTCACCACCGTAGAGTTTAACGCCGAGACGACGACCAGCTGAGTCGCGACCGTTGCGGGATGAACCGCCTGCTTTTTTATGTGCCATGGTGTGCTCTCCTAAACTCTACTTACTTCGCCAAAGCTTTGGCTTGATCAACCCAGTCCGCTTTCACTTTGACTGCGTCAAATGTGTCAACGTCTACAGCTGCGAGTGCTGCGAAAGTTGTGATACCTGCGTCTGCCAATTTCTTAGCAGCAGCTGGACCAACACCTGTGATCGCAGTCAAATCGTCTGAACCAGCGGCTGCAGGCGCAGCTTTCGGAGCAGATTGTTTAGCAGCAGCTTTAGGAGCGGCAGCGCCAGCACCTTTGCCGTGGGCTTCTTTACGTGCAAGGCTTGCACCAACAGCGGCTTTTACGCCCGTTGCATCAGCACCTGTTTCAAGGATGTCCGTGATGCGCAGCAAAGTGAGCTGCTGACGGTGACCCTTGGTACGCTTGGAAGAGTGCTTACGACGACGCTTAACGAAGTTGATGAGCTTTTCGCCTTTGATCTGGTCGATCACTTCAGCTTGAACGCCTGCGCCTTCAACCAAAGGTGCGCCCACTGTGGAGCCAACCATGAGAATCTCGTTGAACTGGATTGTTTCACCAGCTGCGACAGCAAGCTTTTCTACGCGCAAAACGTCACCGCTTTGTACTTTGTATTGCTTACCGCCAGTTTTCAGAACTGCGAACATGCAGTCGTCCTTTCAATATACCCGCGTTCTTTGGTCCTTTTGCTGCTAAGTTGCCTTAACCGCGCCAGAGTTTGGTACCTCGAACAGCGCGTCCCTCCGTGGGGACGAGATTATCTAAACCTATTGCTTGGGGCCTAAGTACATATAGGATTTTTCCAAAACAATAGCGCTCGGTCGCACCAAAAGCACGCCGAGTGGCGCGTATATCGAGAATCCAAAGGGATAAGTCAAGCAAAGATCACAGCAAACAGCGTGAATTTGCGCGCAAAACCGCAAAAGTCTGTCACGCTACAAATCTTGGCCCTCATGCGTTTGAAACAGCAAAGCCGTTCCTGCCCCAAGGCCACGCGCCAAATCAGCATAAACCTTGTCGAACGCAGCAAATAACGCAGTGTTTAAAACCTGTCCTGCCTCGGTCTTGCCAAATTCGATATAGGCATCAAATTCGGCGAACTCAAGCGGTTCATAGGCCAAGGTCGAAAACCCGTAGACCCACTCCGTGATGTGCGCGCGCGCATCAGGCTCTGAAGCCCAGACCTCGCGCATAATGTCTGAATCACTAGGGCCAACGCCGTTGCCTGCAACTTCGCTGAGCCCACGATAGTATGCCATATCCGAGTTCAACGACCCAACAACGTTCATTTCGATAAGATCGTTGGTGACAACATATTCTTCAATAAGCATTGCCCGTTCGCTGTCCGGCGCGAGGTCAGCCCAAAGATCGCCTGCGGCCGACAAAACCGCTTCATCTGACACAGCTTTGCGCGCATCCAGTTCCAGTTGCGCAATTTCCTGTCCCAAATCGCTGTCATAAAACGCGATGACTGGCGATAGATCAAAGGTTCCGAACGCAGCCGACAGCTCTTGCTTAAACGCTGCTGTCATAACTTCTTCGTCGTAAAGGGAATTGATCATGTTTTGCCACAAGAACCGAGGCACCCCCAGTTCATCGTCGGACATATCATCCCCAATACCGCGACCTTCATCGACCAGTACCTCAATCACTTCAGGGAACTTCATTAAGTCCATCAAGTCATCAACTGGGGCTGCATGCGCAGGCAGCGTGCCCGCAAAGACTGCAAAAACACCAATGGCCCCGCGGATCGCTGGACGTCCACTGAAACTTTCATGATTGAGCATTGCAGCGCCTCACTTTTGTTCGCATTTACACCTAACACCTAGGACTTTCGGCACCGTTTTCCAAGAGGCGCAGCACACCAGGTCCTGCCACGCGCCAATTCGTGCCCAAAACAACCAATATCTTCCTAAGATAAGGTTACCATGCCTGCGTGACAAACACCCTGCACGCCCCAAGCGCGTCAACAATTCATCGCCACTACGCATTGATACAAAATTTGTCGAACGGGGCGCTATGTCTCTCTGCCAAAAGGCCTTGCATGAACATCTTTGTGAAACTGGTGCGCCGCTGTTGCGCAAAGGTCTGAGCAGATCAAAAACGGGCACATTGATGTTCCACACGTCAAGCTCCCAAACTGGAAATGATCCCCGCGATGAGATCTTGTTTTTTGACTGGCTTCGCCAAAAAATCATCCATTCCTGCGTCCAAACATGCCTTGCGGTCACTCGAAAAAGCATTGGCCGTGATCGCGATAATAGACGGTCGCGGTATGGGCAGCTCTCGTATGGCTTTTGCAGCACTTAGGCCATCCATTTCAGGCATCGACATGTCCATCAAAATAACGTGCGGACGGAACCCAAGGCATTTATCAAGGGCAACCTGTCCATTTTCGGCCTCAACGATTTCCACATCAAATTCTGAAAGATATTTCTGAATCAACAATCGATTTGTGCGGTTGTCATCAGCGACAAGAACACGACATCCTTGAAGCATACTGAAATCGAGTTCTTGCGCGGTCGAACTGTCTTCAATGGGTGCAGTGGGCGGCCGACATTGAATGGTTAAGGTAAAGCAACTGCCCTGCCCCGAACGCGAGGTCACATCGACCCCTCCGCCCATGAGTTCGGCCAGATGGCGAGAAATTGCCAATCCCAGCCCTGCGCCACCGAAGGCACGCGTTCGCGCGCCGTCTGCTTGCGAGAAACGATCAAAAATGCTCGCCACTTCCGTTTCATCGAGCCCGATCCCTGTGTCTTGCACAGCAAAGGTCAAACGGTGGCGATCGTCTCGCGCATGTCCAACACGAATATTCAAGTGACCGACGTCGGTAAACTTCACCGCATTGCCGAGCAAATTTAGTAAAATTTGGCGAAGACGACCGGAATCCGCACGGACACTTGTTGGCACATCGTCTTGGTATTCAACCGAAATCGAAAGACCCTTGTCGCGTGCAGCTGGAGTGACAACGTCAACGACTGCATCAACACATGATCTAAGATCAAAGTTGACGTCGGCGAGCGACAGCTTGCCAGCTTCAAGGCGCGACATATCCAAAATGTCATTGATGATCGCGAGCAAAGCCTGAGACGACTGTCGAATACTGTCCACGCATTGCTTGTCCGCGTCAGTTAGTTTTGTCTCAGCAAGAATGTCTGCCATCCCGACAATGCCGTTCATTGGTGTGCGGATTTCGTGGCTCATATTGGCCAGAAATTCTGACTTAGCTTTTTCTGACTGTTCGGCCGCAAGCTTTGCGGCCGCCAGTTCCAGTTCGTAGGTTTTGGCCTGCGTAATATCGCGTTCGATTCCCACGACCATTGTCACGTTTCCTGCTTCATCGCGCACAGGAACCAAATGTGTATCGACCCAGATTTCTTCTTTGGCTTGCGTATAGTTCAGAATTTGCGTTCGAAAGGTTTCGCCGCGCGCTTGATGGTCAATGATGTCGTTGATCGTATTCGGATCCGTCTTGGGGCCATTTAGCAATTCCCCCGGATTTTTGCCTAACGCATGCTCTGCCGTGTATCCCGTCATCATCGTGAATGCGTCATTGGTCCAAATGATGTTACTGTGCGGATCGGTCAGTATAATGCTGTCAGACGCATTTTTTGCGACCGTCGACAGTTGAACGAGCTCAAGTTGTTTGGCTTTAAGCTCAGCCTCTCGTATGCGCAGCATTGTGATGGTATTTTGCCGTCTCTGCGACAGATCACACGCCAAAAAGGTTGGAACAATGATCAATGCGGCAGCAATGAACATCACCAGCCTGAGCCACACCACAATATGCGGGTGATGTGGCCAGCCTCCGACAGGAACGGCTGCGAGTTGCCATGTACCCACAGGGAGAACCACATCGAGCAGCACGGGATCGTTCTCAAAAAAGGCCGCGTCACCGTAAAACAAGTCGCCATCCGCGCCGGTGCCGTCCGCGCCCTTTAGCGCAATATCTATTTCTGCATCTGGGCGGGTTAGACCTGATGCTTCGTAGAGCGCATTGATATCCAAAACGGCTGATGTGATGCCCCAAAATTTCTGTTCAACGCCGTCAGGGACAAAAATTGGAAACCGACCAATAAATCCCTGCCCGCCTTGCACAAGATCCACGGGGCCCGCCATAACAAACTGGCCGCTGTCTTTGACGCGTTGCACAGCGCCACGCTGTGCCTCGTGTTGGGCATAATCCAACCCTAGAACATACTTATTGGCCTCATACGGGTAGACCATTTTGACGACCAAATCCGGCGCGACAGCGATGTTGATGAATTCCTTTTTGTCACCAACAACATTTTCCGCCAGTGCGCTAAATTGCTTTTGACTCATGTTTGGCGACAACTGCAGAATTGCAATCAGCCCTTGAACCAGTTGGATATCGGCGTTGAGTTGCCCCTCAAGCTGCGAGCGCAGCAAGGCCGCCTCGTCATAGGCGTGTGCACGCGCATTCTGCATATAGGCCGTTCGAACCTGATATTCGCCGAAGAAAAATGAAACGATAACACCGATGGTCGCCATCCATGCGGGAAAATAGCCACGCGACCGAAGCCTTAAGAATATATCGGTAAACCTACTGGGCAACGCAGTGACCTTATGAATCAAAGTTATTGCGCTGAGCGCTTACCCAATCAGTATGTTCTGCAAACCTTCAAAAACATTTAATGCAAATTCAAAGCAGTATACGCGCCTTGCAGAGCTCAACACTCTGGCCGTTCACACGGACCTGGCTTTCGTTTCTCCGATCGAGGACGCCCCCATCACAATGGGCGTTAAAGGCGCGCCAAGCGTTTGAGATAATCTTTGAGCAAAGTCTGTTCTTGAGGGGAAAAGCCTTCCAGCAACTTCCGATCATACAGTTTGGCTGCGTCGCAAAGATCTTCGAATGCCTTTGTGCCTTGTGGTGTCAGGCTCAGCAATTCATGCCTGCGATCCGTCGGGACTTCTGTGCGTTTGACGAACCGTTTTTGTTCAAGGGCGGTGACTGCACGGGAGACCTTTGTTTTGTGCAAGCGTGCACGGGCGCAGACGTCTTTTGCAGTAAGATCGCCGTATCGCCCCAAATGAAACAGTAAGCGCCATTCGGTGCGCAGCATGCCGTAGCGGTCCTTATATAACTGTTGGAACCCGAGGCTGGCCTCCTCGGCGGAGAGGGCCAAAATGTAAGGTAGAAAATCGCGAATATCGAAATCAGAATTATGTGTCATTTTTTGAAAGTAACGCTTGTTAGTTACATTTTCAACTAATATTCAATCCTCAACACACTAGACGAGGACACAGCATGACATCGCCAGAATTTCCGATCACGATGACGCAAGCCCCAAGCTTGGAAGGCCCCAACGCGGGCTACATGCCCGGGTTTGGAAATGACTTCGAAACAGAAGCCCTGCCCGACGCTTTGCCTCAAGGCATGAACAGCCCGCAAAAATGCAACTACGGGCTCTACGGCGAGCAGTTGTCTGGCACAGCGTTCACAGCCCCAAGCCACCAAAACGAGCGCACATGGTGTTACCGTATTCGGCCTTCTGTGAAGCACACGCATCGGTTTGAAAAAATCGACATGCCCTATTGGATTTCTGCGCCACATGTGGACCCTGATGTGATCAGCTTGGGTCAATATCGTTGGGATCCTGTGCCCCACACAGATCAGCCCCTCAACTGGATCACAGGCATGCGCACCATGACCACGGCGGGGGATGTAAACACGCAAGTCGGCATGGCGACACATGTGTATCTGGTCACAGAATCGATGGTGGATCAGTATTTCTTCAGCGCGGATTCTGAGCTTTTGGTCGTCCCGCAAGAAGGCCGCCTGCGCTTTTGCACAGAGCTTGGTATCATCGACATCGAACCACAAGAAATCGCCATTTTGCCGCGCGGTCTTGTGTATCGTGTTGAAGTGCTGGACGGCTCTGCGCGCGGGTTTGTCTGTGAAAACTACGGTCAAAAATTTGAATTGCCGGGACGCGGTCCGATCGGTGCCAACTGTATGGCCAACCGCCGCGATTTCAAAACGCCTGTGGCGGCCTTTGAAGACCGCGAAGTCCCCAGCACTGTAACTGTGAAATGGTGCGGGCAGTTCCACGAGACAAAAATCGGTCACAGCCCGCTGGATGTGGTCGCATGGCACGGCAATTACGCACCGGTGAAATACGACCTGCGCACTTATTGCCCTGTGGGTTCGATCCTGTTTGATCACCCTGATCCGTCTATCTTTACGGTTCTGACCGCAGCCTCGGGCCAACCAGGTACCGCGAACATCGATTTCGTTTTGTTCCGCGAACGCTGGATGGTGGCAGAAGACACCTTCCGTCCACCGTGGTACCATAAGAACGTGATGTCCGAGTTGATGGGCAATATCTATGGTATCTATGACGCAAAACCCAAAGGCTTCATCCCCGGAGGCATCAGCCTGCACAATATGATGTTGCCGCACGGTCCTGACAAAAACGCCTTTGAAGGCGCCTCTAACGCCGACCTTGGACCTGAGAAGCTCGACAACACTATGTCGTTCATGTTCGAGACCCGTTTCCCGCAACACCTGACCGCCTTCGCCGCCAATGAAGCGCCATTGCAAGATGATTACATCGATTGCTGGAGCGACATTGAAAAGAAATTCGACGGCACACCGGGCAAGAAATAACACTGACACCAGACGATGGGGGACGCCCCACATGATTGATCAATAGAAAGAACGCACATGACACTTTTGAAAAGCTGGGTGAGCTCCGCCAATACAGCCAACCACCCGTTCCCACTCAATAACCTGCCTTACGGCGTGTTTTCCGTGGGCGACGATGATCCGCGTTGCGGCGTGGCCATTGGCGATATGATTTTGGATGTGCAAGCTGCGCAAGAGGCTGGGATCATCGGCTTTGGTGACATTTTTGATGTGCCATACTGGAATGACCTGATGGAAATGGGGCCCACCGCATGGACCACATTCCGCGCGCGTCTGACCGAGATTTTGGCGGAAGGCTCAAAAGACCAAGCCGACGCAGAACCGTTTTTGGTAGCCCAAGCTGACGCCACATTGCACATGCCCCTTGCGGTGTCAGAATACACCGATTTCTACGCCGGTGCGCAGCATGCGCGCAATATGGGCGCGATCCTGCGCGGTTCACCTGATCTGCCTGCCAACTGGCTGCATATCCCTGTAGGCTACAATGGCCGTGCCTCTAGTGTTGTGATCTCAGGCACAGACATTCGCCGCCCCAATGGCCAGATGAAAGCACCAGATGCCGAAGTGCCAAGCTTTGGCCCTTCCAAGCGTTTGGATATTGAGCTGGAAATGGGCGCTATCGTGGGTACAGGTTGCGATATGGGCCAGCCGATCACCGTTGATCAAGCGGATGAGATGATCTTTGGCTATGTGCTGCTTAATGACTGGTCCGCGCGGGATATCCAAGGCTGGGAATACCAACCTCTAGGCCCGTTCCAAGGCAAAGCCTTTGGCACCTCGATCAGCCCTTGGATTGTCACAGCTGAGGCGCTTGAGCCCTTTCGCGCACCGACACCTGAGCGCGAAAAAGAGCTTTTGCCATACTTAGATGGCACCAAAGACGGCTTGTACGACATCGAGTTGGAAGTGTTGATGCAGCCTGAGGGCGCAGACAAACCGACGTCATTGGCCAAAACCAACTACAGCCGCATGTATTATTCCGCCGCTGAACAACTGTGCCACCACGCTGTGGGCGGTTGCGGCATGTCATCAGGCGATTTGCTGGGGTCTGGGACAATCTCTGGCCCGACACCGGATGAATACGGGTCTTTGATGGAAAAAAGCTGGGCGGGCCGCGAGCCCTTCACTTTGGACACAGGCGAGACCCGTGGATTTATCGAAGATGGCGACACGCTGACCCTGCGCGGCGCAGCACGTGGCGACGGCTACACCATCGGGTTTGGTGATTGCACCGGCACCATTCTTCCTGCTCTCAAATTCCCTGTTTAAGGACACACAACATGGCAAAAGCATTCGCATCCCAAGGGGACATGACAGAAAAGAAAATCACCTTTGATAAGGTTGGTGAAGGCTTATACGCCTTTACCGCAGAAGGCGATCCAAACTCAGGCGTGATCATCGGCGACGACTCTGTGATGATCGTCGAAGCGCAAGCCACACCACGTTTGGCCGCAAAGGTTATCGAATGTGTACGTACAGTGACCGACAAGCCGATCAGTCACGTTGTTTTGACACATTACCATGCCGTACGCGTGCTGGGCGCGTCGGCATATGGCGCGGATCAAATCATCATGGGCGAAACAGCACGCGCGATGGTGGTGGAACGCGGTCAAGAAGACTGGGATTCCGAGTTCCAACGCTTCCCGCGCCTGTTTGAAGGGCACGAGTCCATTCCGGGTCTGACATATCCAACCACCACATTTTCTGACGACATGACCGTGTATTTGGGCAAACGTCGCGTGGACCTGATGCACCTTGGTCGTGCACACACGGCAGGCGATATCGTCGTGCATGTGCCCGATGAAAACGTGATGTTCACGGGTGATATCGTGGAAGACCACTCTGCGTGCTACTGCGGCGATGGCCACTTTGCGGATTGGGGCCTGACCCTTGATAACATTGCCAGCTTTGATCTCGATGCCATTGCGCCTGGCCGAGGTGGTGCGCTGATCGGCAAGGAAGCCGTGGCCCGCGCCATCAACAGCACGCGCGATTTCGTCGACAGCACATATGCACCAGCGGCACGTGTGGCGGCCCGTGGTGGCAGCTTGAAAGAAGCGTGGGATGCGGTGCGCGAAGCCTGTGATCCAAAGTTCAAAGACTACGCCATCTATGAACACTGTCTGCCGTTCAACGTGGCCCGCGCCTATGACGAAGCGCGTGGCATAGACACCCCGCGCGTGTGGACAGCGGAACGCGATTTGGCGATGTGGGCTGACCTGCAAGGTTAACCCAACGTTTCAAAACGACACTCAGGGAGGAGGCGTCTGTTATGGTTGATGTCAGATATGACTTAGCATTCAAACTGTACCCTTACGAAAAGGTACCAGCCCAAGATTTACCCCCTGCCCGTCACCCTGTTGTGGTGGTTGGCGGTGGGCCGATCGGTTTGGCTATGGCGCTTGACTTGGGGCGTTTGGGCACGCCGGTTTTGGTGCTTGATGACCATGAGGGCGTCGGCCAAGGCTCGCGCGCGATCTGCTTTTCCAAACGGACGTTGGAAATCTCGGACCGGCTTGGGTTTGGCGATGCTGTTGCCGATAAAGGTGTGGTTTGGAACGTGGGCCGCGTGTTCCACGGGGATGCGCCCGTGTTCAATTTTGACCTGCAACCAGAAGATGGCGACAAGTTTCCTGCCTTTGTGAATATGCAGCAGCCATACTTTGAAAAATTCGCGGTCGAAGCCGTGCGCCGCGCCCAAAAAGATGGCGCGCCCATTGAAATTCGTGGGCGCAATCGGGTCACTGGCATCAATTCGCACGGTGAAGTTTCGATCCTTGATGTGGATACGCCAGACGGGCCGTACCAAATTGAGGCCGATTATGTCATCGCCTGTGACGGGGCGCGATCGCCTATGCGCGAAATGATGGGACTTGGATTTGACGGACGCATCTTCGAAGATAACTTTCTGATTGCAGACGTTAAAATGACCGCCGAATTCCCTGCGGAACGCTGGTTTTGGTTTGAGCCACCCTTTGAAGGCGCTGGGCAATCTGCGCTGTTGCACAAGCAGCCAGACGACATTTGGCGCATTGATTTTCAGCTCGGCTGGGACATTGATCGTGCCAAAGAATTGGACCCTGCTAATATTCGCCGCCGCGTGGATGCTATGCTCGAAAAGCACTCTGGAACGGTGCCCGAGTATGAACTGGAATGGACGTCGATCTATACATTCCAGTGCAAACGCATGGATAAATTCCGTCATGGCAACGTGTTCTTTGCCGGTGATGCGGCGCATCAGGTGTCGCCCTTTGGCGCACGCGGGGCCAACTCTGGCGTGCAAGACACAGACAATCTAGCGTGGAAATTGGATCTCGTTCTCAAAGGCTTCGCGGGCGATGCGTTGCTCGACAGCTATAATGAGGAACGCTCTTATGGGGCGGATGAAAACATCCTGAATTCCACACGGTCCACAGATTTCATGACCCCAAAGTCGGACATGAGCAAAATCTTCCGCAATGCTGTTTTGACCCTTGCGCAAACACATGATTTTGCCCGCCCAATGGTCAACTCTGGACGCCTGTCAGTGCCTTGTGTGTATGATGGCCTAAGCTTGAACGGTCATGACGCCCTTGGCGGGCCAGACGGAACGCGCGTAGGTGCGAGCTGTCCTGATGCGCCTTACAAGGACGGGTATCTGCTTGAAAATTTGGGCAATCATTTCACAGTTTTGGCCCTCAATACCGAGGCCCCTGTTGGCATCTCCGTTGACGGCATCGAAATTGAAACCCTGATCATTGATACGCCGTCAGACGCATTGAAATCACGCTATTTGGGCGCATGTGACGCGGGCGTCTATCTGATCCGCCCCGATCAACATGTTGCAGCGCGTTGGGAAAAATTTGATGCGGCACATTTGACAGCGGCTATGAACACGGTCCTCGCAAAGGAAACGCTATGACCCTGAACTTAAAACCAAACATCTCCGATACGGACGCGTTTTATGATGAACTGTTGGGCGCGCATGCTGATCTAAGCAAAGATGAAAGTGACGCGTTCAATGCGCGGCTCATCTTGATTTTGGCAAATCACATCGGCGACCGCGACACATTGCGCGCCGCACTAAAGGCTGCACAGAAATGACCACCGTGACCCTCTATGATTACTGGCGCTCATCCGCCAGCTACCGCGTCCGCATTGCACTGAATTTAGCGGGGATCCCTTACACTGCCGTTTCGGTCAATTTGATCGAGCGGGATCACAAGTCACCCGAACATCTGGATCGCAATCCGCAAGGCTTGGTTCCAGTGCTCGACATAGACGGGCAAAGGTTCACGCAATCTTTGGCGATCCTTGAATATTTGAATGATAACCGTTACTTAGAGTTGCTTCCTCATGCGCCAATTGAAAAAGCCAAACACCGCGCTTTGGCCCAGTCCATTGCCGTGGACGTGCACCCTGTGTGCAACTTGTCGGTGATGCAATACGCTACAGACAACGGCGCGCACACCCGCGAAGGCTGGATAAAACGGTTTATGGGCCCAGGGCTTGAGGCGTTTGAGGCTTTGTTGGCTTCATTTCCCACCACATCGTTTTGTGATGGCGATCAACCGAAGCTGGCAGATATCTGTTTGATGCCACAGCTGTATAACGCGGATCGTTGGGGCGTAAGCTACGCCCACTGCCCACGCATTGTCGCGATCAAAGCCGCCTGTGACGCGCATCCAGCCTTTCAAGCGGCCCACCCAGACGCCGTGAAACCCTAACGCCGTTTAAGCACGATCAAGCGGCAAAACCGTTGAGGATTTGATCGTCCCCAACGCAATAGACGTGCGCACATTTTGCACCGCCTCGTGGCGCAACAGCACGGTGTTCACAAAGTCGGACAGGTCTTCCAAGTCCGCGCTGACCACTTTGATATGGTAATCCATTTCGCCGGTCAGCGCGTAAGCATCCAACACCTTTGGATTTGATTTCAGCAACTTACGCAAGTCTTCGGCGTTGGCTTCATTGTGGTTGGACAGTGTGACAGAAATCATACTGGTGAAGGAGATGCCGATCTTTTGCGGATCGACGCGCGCAGAATACCCCGAGATCACGCCCGATTGTTCCAATTGCGTTCTACGACGCGAACATTGCGACGAAGACAGCCCCACCACATCCGCCAATTCAGCATTTGTCAGCCGGCCATCTAGCTGCAAAGCATCCAATATTTTTCGATCAAAGACATCCATCGGCACAATCCGTTCATTATTTGACGTCATTATGCACATATCATGCAAACTTTCGCAATACTTCACACAGTTTGCACCCTTCTTGCAGGCCTCATGCGCTATATTTCTGAAAACAATGCACAAAGGATAGCACCATGGGACCTTTTCCACACGACACGCCCCGCGCACAAATCACTGCTGAAAACCCCGCTGGTACGGATGGATTCGAATTCGTAGAATTCGCACACCCAGAACCCGAAAAGCTTGAAGCGTTGTTTGCGCAGATGGGCTACACAGCCGTTGCAAAACACAAGACCAAGAACATCACCGTTTGGCGCCAAGGCGACATCAACTACATCGTGAACGCTGAGCGCGGCACCCACGCTGCTCACTTCATCGCAGATCACGGCCCATGCGCCCCTTCCATGGGATGGCGCGTTGTTGATGCGCAACACGCCTTTGATCACGCCGTGAAACTAGGCGCGACACCTTACGAGGGTGACGGCAAACTTATGGATGTGCCAGCGATCGTTGGCATCGGCGGGTCTCTTTTGTACTTCATTGATAAATATGGTGAAACTGGATCCGCTTACGCGGCAGAATTCGATTGGATTGGCGAAGTAGATCCAAAACCTGAGGGCCTTGGGTTCTACTACCTTGACCACCTCACACACAACGTGTTCCGCGGTAACATGGACACTTGGTGGGACTTTTACCGCGAACTTTTTGGCTTCACGCAAATCCACTTCTTCGACATCGAAGGCAAATTGACAGGCCTCATCAGCCGCGCGATCACGTCACCTTGTGGCAAAATCCGTATTCCTTTGAATGAAAGCACGGATGACAAAAGCCAGATCGAAGCCTATTTGCACAAATACAAAGGCGAAGGCATCCAGCACATCGCCGTTGGTACAGATGGTATTTACGATTCCACCGACAAACTGGCCGAGAACGGTCTTAAATTCATGCCAGGTCCGCCAGACGCCTACTACGACTTGTCACAAACACGCGTCAACGGCCACTCTGAGCCCATCGAGCGCATGAAGCCGCACGGTATTTTGATCGACGGCGAAGGCGTGTTCGACGACACCCACGGCGACCGGATGACCAAGATTTTGCTGCAGATCTTCTCAAAAACCGTGATCGGTCCGATTTTCTTCGAATTCATTCAGCGCAAAGGCGACGAGGGCTTTGGCGAAGGCAACTTCCGTGCCCTGTTTGAAAGCATCGAGGAAGAGCAAATTCGGTCCGGTGAACTGACAACACCAGCGGCTTAAGACCGCGCGCTGACACAACGAAAACGCCGCCCCCTAATAGAGGGCGGCGTTTTCATTTTCTAAGTCAGTCGATTCAATGTGATCGGCTTAAGCGTCGTTCACACAGGTTTGCTTTTGTACGCCGAGACCTTCGATACCCAGCTCAACCACATCGCCAGCCTTAAGATAACGTGGCGGTGTGAAGCCCATACCAACACCAGGAGGCGTACCGGTTGAGATGATATCGCCTGGATGCAGCGTGAAAAACTGCGACAGATACGACAACAAGAATGGAACTTTGTAGACC
Organism: Pacificibacter sp.; assembly: GCF_039769035.1. Classification (NCBI taxonomy): domain Bacteria; kingdom Pseudomonadati; phylum Pseudomonadota; class Alphaproteobacteria; order Rhodobacterales; family Roseobacteraceae; genus Pacificibacter; species Pacificibacter sp. The sequence continues at coordinate 16,168 of NZ_JBDMZG010000020.1, read as the reverse complement.
ATTGTGGCCGATGACCCGTCTTGAACGCGTTCACCATTTACATCAAGCCACATGTGCAAGTCATTGAAATCGCCGACTTCATCTGGCGTGACCAACCATGGACCGGTCGGGCCGAAGTTGTCAGAAGACTTGCCCTTAGACCACTGACCAGACCGTTCCGTCTGATACGCACGCTCGGACACATCGTTGATCAAGCAAAAGCCTGCAATGTGATCCATGGCGTCTTCTTCAGACACATATTTGGCGGTTTTACCGATCACAAACCCAAGCTCAACTTCCCAATCGGTCTTCTCAGACCCGCGCGGAATGATGATGTCATCGTTGGGGCCACAAATCGCGGAGGTGTATTTGGCAAAGATCACAGGCTCTGGCGGAACAGCCATGCCAGATTCAGCCGCGTGATCTGCATAGTTGAGCCCGATACAGATGAATTTGCCCGTGCCGCCAACACATGCGCCATAACGTGGGTTGCCCTCAACCAACGGCAGCGACGCAGGATCGATATCTTTCAGAGAACTGAGGTTCACCAGAACCTCACCCGCAATGTCAGCCACGTGACCAGACAGATCGCGCAAGGCGCCATCCGCGTCGATCATACCGGGTTTTTCAGCACCACGCGCGCCGTACCGTACAAGTTTCATAGTTTTTCTCCTAAATTTCAGTCAATTATGCGGTCCAACCGCCATCAATGATATGTTCTTGCCCTGTGGTGAAACTTGAATCATCTGATGCAAGATAGGCCACGAGAGCTGCAATTTCTTCAGGTTTGCCAATACGTCCCATAGGCTGGCGACCGATAAAGGCGGCAAGCGCCCCCTCGTAATCGCCGGTCTCTTTCAGGCGCTGATGCAGTGACGGACTGTCGACAGTGCCGGGGCAAATCGAATTGCAGCGAATGCCTTGGGTGACGTAATCGGTGGCAATCGCCCGCGTCATGCCCGCAACAGCCGCTTTCGAGGCGCTATAGGCCAAACGATTGGCAGGCCCTGTGATGGGCCCTGCGACAGACGACATGTTGATGATAGAGCCGCCGCCGTTTTCCAGCATCGCAGGCAAAAAGGCTTTGATCATGCGGAACTGCGCTTTAGCATTCAGATTGAACGCAAGGTCCCAATCGTCCTCAGGCGTGCTCAAAAGATCGCCCGAATGCACGATTCCAGCGCAGTTGAACAGCACGTCCACAGCGCCAAGATCTTGCGCCAAAGCTGTCACGGCATCGCCGTCGAGCACATTGAGAACACGCGCATCAATGCCATCAACCTTGGACAGATCAGCCACAGCATCAGCGTTGATATCGGTGGCAATCACCCGCGCGCCTTCTGCGGCCATGCGTTCGGCAGAGGCGCGTCCGATCCCCTGACCTGCCGCCGTCATCACAACAGTCTTGCCGTTCAGGCGTTGTTCTAAGTTCATGGTTCCTCCCTTTCGAAAAGGGCATATCAAGTTTTGCTCTCAAAGGCGCATATTTGGTATACCATTTCGAAAGAGAGATAATCAGATCAATGCAACCTTGTCCAATGCAAACCTAAATTTTGTCGGGAAAAATATGATAAATGCCGTCGGCAATTCAATTGCCAAAGAAAACGAGGTCAAACGGCACTTCAATCTGAGCACCAGCCAAGGACGTCAACGTCAATCCAGCCTTAGAGGGCGCTATATCCTGAATACCGGCCCATCCCTCGGGGCGCGGCACCACAGCAATGGCGTGGCGCACTTGGGTGGTTTGCTCTGGGTGCAACGTCAAAGTGGTCGTAACACCTTCATCCGCAATTGGATTGCCTGACGCAGCCTGCGCAATCGTTGCAGCCCCTGCCCCACAGCCATCTTCGACCCCGAGCACACCAACATGACGCCCATTCCATGGTGCATAACCGCGCCCGCCGTTGGACTGCCACAGCATCGTGATCGGCGCTGTGCGTGGGTCCTTGAGAATCAAAACAATGTCATCTTCGGCAAAGCGCGTAACGGCCGTCCAGCCAAAGTCATTGTCCTCGGCCTCAACCAGCGTCACAAAGTCTTCGTGGCCTGTTTCGACAGGATAGCTGTGCAAATCAACACTCCCACCATCTGCAGCAGGAAACTTGGACAGATCAGTCGCACGTGCAGGATAGGCAAAGCGATGTGCAAGTTCGAGTGGTTCGCCGGGTGTTATTGCGGCCTTTTTGGCGGAAAACCCCACATGGCCACCGGCTGACATTCGCAGCATCGGATGATGCGCAAAGGTCAAATCGCCCTGCCCGCCAGAAATTGTGTGGATCTGATAGAGAACGGATTGACCCGCAACCAAACGCAATTCCTTGGTGATCCGCGCGCCAAACACATCGCGGTCCAACGCGAGCTTAAGAACCGCCATATCTTCGTTTTCTGCACGCAAAACGGCGGACCAATTGGAATTGGCGGTCCAGCCATGCGGGGGAACACCGTCGACGCCTGCCCCGCCAAACGGCGCGCAGAAAAAATCACCTGCAAGATGTTCATCGACTTGGGCATCCGCATGCACTGCTGCGTCTGTTCCGACCCAATGTGCCGTGTGCAGAATGTCTCGGCCAGAAACCGTCAACGCACGAATGTTGCCAATGGAGGGATCCAAGGCAACGCCGATGTCACCCACACCAATACGCGCCCAACCGTCCATCGCTTTAGCCTTTAAAGCCCGTCGCCACGACGAATTTTTCAGAACTGTCAGACCGCGATGCTGGCGGTTTTACATTCATCACTTTGGTGAAACGTTGCTTAAGCAACTTTTGCAAATCGCCCTCTGCACCACCAGCCAGAACCTTGGCCACAAAAGTGCCGCCCTCGTCCAACACGTCAAACGCAAAATACGCCGCCGCTTCACACAGCGCGATGATGCGCAAGTGATCGGTCTGTTTATGCCCAGAGGCCGACGCCGCCATGTCAGACATCACAACATCTGCACGCCCGCCGAGCCATTTCTTGGTTTTGACGTCAGCGTCATCTTCCATAAAATCAAGTTGGTGCACTTCGGCGCCTGCAATCGGTTCGACTTCTTGCAAATCGACACCCAGAACATAACCAATGCGCTTGCCGGATTTCTCACCCAATGCATTCACGCGTTTGACCGCAACCTGACACCAACCACCTGGGGCACAGCCCAAATCCACCACCCGCGCACCCGGCACAAGAAAGCGGAATTTGTCGTCAAGTTCCAAAATCTTATAAGCCGCACGTCCGCGATAGCCGTCAGATTGCGCCCGTTTTACATAGGGGTCATTCAGCTGGCGTTCGAGCCAGAGCGTCGACGACAACTTGCGCCCGCGTGCGGATTTCACTTTCACCCGCAGATCGCGTGCACCGCGACCTGATGATTTCTTTTCGGCCATGTCAAAAAATTCCTGTATTTGAACGCATCATAACAGGTGCGCGAACAGATTGGAATGCGCAGCGGTGGTTCAATGTTAAGCAACGAAAGGTGTATCGGCTGCGGTCTTGTCCTAGCTTTGTGCCGCAGCCTGCAGCTCGATGGCACGTTCAGGCGAAACGCCAAGCAAGGCTTCGATTTGATGCAGCAGCGCGTCTTCGTGCGCATGTTTGACACCATCGGCGTAAACGACACTCCAAAGCGCAATCAATGTGGCTTCTTTCTCTTCCACACTGATTGTGTCCTTCATCAGTTCCGTCATTTCTTCAGTGTCCGGCATTTCGCTTTCCAGCAACTGGCAGGACGCACGCATTTTAGAGGCCTCGACTGGGTTCAAGCCGTAGCGCTTGCTCAGAACTTGATCGATCACTTTGATTTCTTCGAAAAGCACGGTCTTATCGGCCTTGGCCACGCGCACCAAAAGCGCCCCCATTGCATGTTGTGCATCGGCCTCTGGCAAGGGCGTCTTATAGGGTTCAGGCTTCTTAAAGAGTGCGCGAAGACTTTCAAACATACCAATTTCCATACTTAAACATGTGAAACAACGTAATCGCAGCCCAGCCAAAACACTATAAGAAAGTCGCTGCCCCGTCGGCGTCGGGGCAGCCGACACGTGACGTTATTCAAAAGCTTTGAGGCGTTTCATCAAGCTAGAAGTGTCCCAACGGCCACCGCCCATTTGTTGCACATCTTTGTAGAATTGATCGACCAAAGCAGTGACAGGCAAGCTTGCGCCAACATCATCGCCCGCTTCCAAACAAATGGCCAAATCTTTGCGCATCCAATCCACGGCAAACCCGTGTTCATATTCGCCCGCCAGCATGGTTTTGTGACGGTTGACCATTTGCCAACTGCCAGCCGCACCGCCAGAAATCACATCCACCAACGCTTCGCCATCCAGACCTGATTTTTCCGCCAAATGCAGCGCCTCTGACAGACCTTGGACCAGTCCCGCGATCGCAATCTGATTGCACATTTTGGCGGTTTGGCCTGCGCCCACCTCGCCCAAGCGTTTGACGATTTTGCCGTAGGCCTGCATCACAGGTTCGGCAGTGGCGTAATCGGCCTCAGAGCCGCCACACATCACAGACAGCACACCATTTTCGGCCCCTGCTTGCCCACCAGACACAGGCGCGTCGACATAGCCGACGCCGTGTTCTGCAGCAATCGCTGCCAATTCGCGGGTCACTTTCGCAGAGACCGTGGTGTGATCGACAAAGATCGACCCCTTCGCCATGCCCGCAAACGCGCCGTCTTCGCCCAAACACACAGAGCGCAAATCATCGTCGTTGCCGACACAAGCCATGACAAAGTCACATCCCTCAGCCGCCTCACGCGGTGTCGCTTGCGCAGCACCCCCATGGGTTTCGGCCCAGTTTTGAGCTTTGGCAGATGTGCGGTTAAAAACGGTTACGCCGTGGCCTGCAGACGCCAAGTGTCCAGCCATAGGAAACCCCATAACCCCAAGTCCCAAAAATGCTACTGTCGCCATGGCTTTTGTCCTCTGTATAAATGTGGTTTAACCCGTCCCGAGTCCTAAAGCACAGGACCGCCAAATTCACAATAAGCAGGTCTGCACAGCCCATGGCACTTTTCTTCAAATGGCTCTTTCGCATTGTCACGGGTCTGATCGCCTTGGCCGTCCTGTCTATCTATATGGCCTACTATTTGGGCTCCAGATCTCTGCCAGATTACAATGCAACGTTTCAAGTCGACGGTATTTCCAGCCCGCTTGAAATCGCCCGAGACACCGCCGATGTGCCGCATATCTTCGGCGAAACCGACGCAGACGTCTTTTACGGCTTGGGATTCGCCCATGCGCAAGACCGCCTTTATCAGATGATGCTGCTCAGACGCACCGCGCAAGGCAAGCTGTCCGAGGTGTTTGGCCTGCGCACCAAAGCCACGGATGAGCTGATGCGCCGCTTGGGCGTCTACGAGGCTGCCGTCGCCTCGACGTCTCGTCAAACACCCGAAACTTTGGCCGCTTTGCAAGCCTATGCCCGTGGCGTGAACGCTTGGATTGGCGAGGTCAACAAGGGTGCTATGGGACGCGGAGCACCAGAGTTTTTCTTGTTCCCTGCCGAAATCGCCTATTGGCAACCGCAAGATTCCATTGCGCTTTTAAAACTGGCGTCACTGCATTTGTCAGACCATATTTCGACGGAAGTGTTGCGCGCGCGCACCTCTTTGATGCTGCCGCCCGAACGTGTCGTTGACATTTTGCCTGATGCCCCAGGAACACCAACAGCTGTGTTGCCAGAGTTCGCAGCGTTGTTTCCTGATGCGCAAAAATTTGTCCCTGAGCTTGACGTGGATTACGCCATGGCGGGGTTCAATCCAGCCCCCCTTGGCGGCGCTTCCAACGTATGGGCAGCCACCTCTGCGCGCGCCGCATCTGGCGCGTCGCTTATGGCCAATGATCCGCATTTGGGATTCAGCGCCCCCGGGGCATGGTATTTGGCGCGTATCGAATTGCAGACAGGCGGCGTGATCGGCGCAACGATTCCCGGCATTCCTTTTATAATTGCGGGCCGCAAAGAAACGCTGTCTTGGGGCATCACATCGGCCTACACCGATGATGCCGACCTGTTTATCGAACAGGTCAATCCTCAAGCCCCTGACGAAGTTCTAACAGCCAACGGCTACAAAAAGATGCGCAGCAGGCCGTCTATTTTGCGGATCAAAGACCAAGCGCCTGAAACACTGAAACTGCAATGGACGGACAATGGCCCCGTGTTGCCCCAGTCAGCATTTGACCTGAACACAATTACTCCAAACGGGTATGTTGTGTCGGTCTTTTGGACGCCACTGGCGACCGACGACACATCTATGTCTGCGCTTATGAACCTGATGAAAGCCAATACGGTGACCCAAGGGCTTGCGGCGGGTAAAGACTTCGTCGCGCCTGCGCTCAATTTGGTTTTGGCCGACCGCGATGGCGTTGCGCAAAAAACCATTGGCCGCGCCCCGCTTCGTGATGTTGCGCATCAAAGCCAAGGCCGCATTCCATCTCAGGGCTGGGTGACAACCAACCAGTGGCAAGGCTGGCGTGCCTATGAAAGCCTGCCCTTGTTCATGCCGCAGTCGGGCGAAATCATCGGCAATACCAACAATAAAACCACTGACGAAGCCTTCCCCAATCATCTGACGTTCCACTGGGGCGACACACAACGTGTGGAACGGTGGAAGCACCTGATGCAAAGCCGCAAGGTGCACACGCGTGAAAGCTTTATCGAGGCTCAAAACGACATCGTGTCTTTCTCGGCGCGCTCATTGCTGCCACTTGTCGCGGCGGATCTGTGGTTCAAAGATGAAGCCGCCCCAGAAGGCACGCCCGAACGTCAGCGTCAACGCGCGTTGAATCTGTTGGCGGAATGGAACGGCGAAATGAACGAACATTTGCCCGAGCCGCTGATTTACTCCGCGTGGATGCGCGCCCTGCAAGACCGTCTTATTCGCGACGAACTTGGGCCTTTGGCACGCGCCTATACCCACGTGGAACCCTTGTTCATCGAACGCGTTTACCGCGACCTCGACGGGGCATCTGTATGGTGTGACGTCTTGCAATCCGCAGCGGTCGAGACCTGTTCGGACATCGCCCGATTGGCTTTGGACGATGCATTGCTCTGGGTCGGTGAAACCTATGGCACGGCCTTGGAATCGCTGCGTTGGGGCGATGCTCACACGGCCGACCACAAGCACCCTGTGTTGGGCAACGTGCCCTTCGTCAAATGGGTCGTCAACATTCGCCAATCCACGTCTGGCGGCGACAACACATTGATGCGCGGTGTGACATCTGGGAAAGGCGATCAGCCCTTTACCAACGTGCACGGTGCAGCTTTCCGCGGCGTGTATGATTTTGCCGATCCTGACAGCTCTGTATTCATCATTCCGACTGGTCAGTCCGGACATCCGCTGTCGCGCCATTACGATGATTTGGGCGAATTGTGGCGTCGTGGTGAATATGTGCCGATGAGCCTCGATCCTGATCTGGCCCGCGCGGCTGGTGTGGGGATCACCCGCATTTTGCCAAACGCAAACTAGAAGCGACGGCAAGTCTTTGGCGTGATATGAAATATTTCTTGCCGCGTGGATCGTGCCGTTGCACTGTCTACCTCCCACAGATCAAGTTTAGGAAGCTTCACATGCTGCGCTCAATTTCTCCACTCCTGTCCCCTGACCTTCTGCATGCCTTGGCATCCATGGGGCACGGCGACACGATCGTCATCGCGGATGCGAACTTTCCGGCGGACGCTATGGGACAACGTTCTGTACGCCTTGACGGGATTTCTGCGACGGACACCTTAAGCGCCGTCCTAAGCCTGCTGCCGCTTGATACCTTCATCACAGACCCCGCCATCACCATGCAAGTGGTCGGCGACGCGAATGCCACGCCGCCGGTTGTGCAGGAATTTCAAAATCTGATTGACACCAAAGCCGACGCGCCCGCCAAGATTGCAACCCTTGAGCGTTTCGATTTTTACGACCGTGCCAAAGATGCGTTTATCATCGTTCAAACCGGTGAAACACGTCTTTACGGCAATATCATCTTGACCAAAGGCGTGATTGGCTAACGTGCCAAATCACATCTCGCGGTATTCTTTTTCCTGACGCGGCGTCCACAGAACAACGACCTCATAGCCGTTTTCGGTCGCCTCTTCAGATTCCAAGATTTGCTGTTCAAACAACCACGCGCGTTTTTTGCCGTCCGCATACGGGATGGTAAATTCGCGGCGGATTTTCTCTTCTTCGAAAAAGCTGGAAATCGCCTCCAACAATTGCGGCACACCCTCACCCGTAGTGGCAGAGATCGCGAACTTATCGTCCTCGGCTTCTGCTCGGGCCAAACGGGCCTCATGCGCATCAGAATCGAGCAAGTCGATCTTGTTCCAAACCTCAAACATCGGTGCATCATCTTTGATGCCCAGATCGCTCAGAATTTGACGCACGTCTTGCGCTTGCTCGTGAGATTTTTCGTGAGCAATGTCACGCACATGGACAATCAGATCCGCATCGAGCACCTCTTCAAGGGTCGCGCGGAATGACGCCACAAGCTGCGTGGGCAAGGACGAAATAAAGCCCACAGTGTCGGACAAAATGATCTCGCGATCTGTGCCACCTTGCGGGGCTTCCAAAACGACGGAGCGCATGGTCGGATCAAGTGTCGCGAACAACATGTCTTTGACGAACACATCTGCGCCCGTCACCTTGTTAAAGAACGTCGATTTCCCAGCGTTGGTATAGCCAACAAGCGCCACAATCGGAAACGGCACTTTCGCACGCGAGGCACGGTGCAATTCACGCGTTTTCACAACCTTTTCAAGCTGTTTGCGCAATCTGTTCATGTGGTCATCAATGGCGCGTCTGTCGGCTTCGATCTGGGTTTCACCCGGACCACCAACAAACCCAAGACCGCCACGTTGACGTTCCAAGTGGGTCCAAGCCCGTACAAGACGGGTGCGCTGATACGCCAATGCTGCCAATTCGACCTGCAAAACACCCTCGCGGGTCCGCGCACGATCCGAGAAAATCTCGAGGATCAAGCCCGTCCGGTCGAGCAGTTTAACGCCCCACTCTTTTTCAAGATTGCGCTGCTGCGCGGGGCTCACAGGGCCGTCGATCAGCACGAGATCAATCTCGTTTTCTTTCAGACGTACCCGCAGTTCTTCGATCTTACCTTTGCCGAACAACCAACCGGGTTGCAGCTTGGGCAAGCGAACGACCTCGCTGCCGATCGTATCAAGCGACGGCAAAGCGATAGCCAAAGAAACCGCCTCGGCCAAACCCGATGCGGGGTCACGCCGATTGCGATCAGACTGAATGTCAGGGTGGATAACCCAAGCGCGCGTGAGCGGCTTATCATGTTCTTGCAAAGTTTACTCTTCGCCGTCGTACAGGCTGATGGGCGTGGACGGCATAATTGTTGAAATCGCGTGCTTATAAACCAATTGCGATTGTCCGTCACGGCGCAAAAGAACACAAAAATTATCAAACCACGTGATCACCCCTTGGAGTTTCACACCGTTGATTAGAAAAATTGTCACTGGAACTTTTGCTTTACGAACATTGTTTAGAAATGCGTCTTGCAGGTTTTGCTTATCGGCGGCCATATCTTTTTTGCCTTTTTTATTGCGCTTTTGTTGCGAACTGCCTCTCTGACGGCAGCACTTCGCGGTAGGTTCGCAACATGTTGACCGGAATGTCAAGATTTCAGACCGCCTAAAACACGAACTTGTTCCTCAATGGCCGCAAAAATCGTGACCACGCTTGATGCAATTCATAGCTTGCAGATTATTTGCGCCAAAATTCTGGGTTCAACAGTGCAACAATCGCCAACATTTCCAATCGTCCCAAGACCATAGTGGCCATCAAAATCACCTTGGGGCCTGTTGAAAGATCCGCGTAATGCAATGGGGCTTCGGCGGCAAAATACACCAACGGGCCTGTTGTGGTCAGCGCAGAAACAGTAAACACTGCCGCCTCTTCGAAGTGAATGCCGAACAATGACAAGGCCATCATCACCACCGCAATCGTCAGCGCGAACAGCATAAAATACACCCATGCGACGTAAGCGCCTTGGCGACGCAACCGCCGTGCACGCGCGCCAGCGCCTCCGACAGAATTGGGCGAAATCAGCTTTTCAATCTCGCGCTCTCCATGGCGCACCAACGCATAAAGGCGCAGCAGTTTAACGCCACCAGCAGTGGTCGCCACGCCGCCGCCAAAGACCGCAAGCCCAAACAACAACACGCCAGGCGCTTGTAGTCCAGACCAATTGCGCGCCGCTTCCCAACTGCCGCTTTCAAAGCCAGTGGTGGTCAAAAACGACATCACCATAAACATGCTGCCCCAAAACGACTGCAGTGCCGCGATAAAGTTGTTTTCGTTGGCCACCTCAAGCGCCCCACCCCAGTGACGCAAAAACAAAATGATTGGCAGGCCGATCAACAAGGCCATGGCGATCTTCATCTCAGAATCTTTGTGGAGCGGTTTTACGTCTGGACCAGTTTGATCAATCGCGAAGGTTTTGCGTGACAGGGCCAGAAACATAAACGCGAAAATCAGCATCTCTGCGCCCAAACTTGACTGCGCCCCGACAAGCCCGCCCACAGGTGAAATGCCGGAGGTCGCCATCGTCGACATCGCGTGACACAGGGCAACAAAGGGAGAAGAGCCTGTCATCGCCAAGGCAAACCAAAGCACGACTGTGAGCCCAAAATAGACAGGAAACAGACGTTGCGTGTAACGTGACAGCCGCTCAGGTCCCGCAGCCACGCGAACGATTTGCGACGCACGTGATGCCGTTGCATTGCCCGTGGGGGCTGCTCGCGCCGAGATCACTTCAAACCCACCCAAATTCAACGGTGCCAACACCGCAATGGCCGTTACCCATGCAAACAACCCACCGAGCCAGCCCACAAGAGCGATCCACAAATGCACGGTGCGTGGCAAACGATCTGGGTCTTCAAACACAGTCGCGCCCGTTGTGGTCAGCGCCGACACCATTTCAAAATATGCATTGAAAAAGGATGTGTTTGGAATTGCTTCGGAAAACGGAACAGCCAAGACAATTGGTAAAACAGTATAGGCAGCGAGCAGAACCAAAAGCTGGTTGCGACCTTCGCGATCTCGGTCCGTTCTGCCCTCGCGGTCAACATCCGTCTGACCGCGAAATCGCGAAATGGCGATCATGCTGGCAAACGTGGCCAACATGATGCTTGAGTAAAAGAACGACCGCGCTGCCAGATGCTGTTCAACCAAGCTGCCGTAAATTGCGGGCAGCAGCATGGCTGCGGCACAGATCAACATCAGTTGAACTAAGAATGGCATGCGCGAAAAGCGGTTCATTAGAAGTAATCAATCGAAACTTGCAACAGGCGTTCAACTTCGGGCACGTCATCGGCCAAAGAGAACAGCGTGATCACATCGCCCTCTTCGATCCGTGTTTCACCTGCCGGTTTCATATAGTCTGTGCCGCGCATAATGGCGCCAATCAACACGCCCTCAGGGATTTCGATATCGCGGATACGTCGCCCCGACAGCGGTGACGTGGACAAGACCTGTGCCTCGATGACTTCTGCCTCACCATCGCCAACAGAGTAAACGTTGCGCACCCGCCCGTGGCGAATGTGGCGCAAGATCGAAGACACCGTTGTGGCGCGCGGGTTGATGTGGGCGTCAATATCCAAGGCATCCAAAACAGGCACCAGTGAGGGATCATTCACCAAACAAATCGCCATGGCACAGCCAGCTTGCTTGGCACGCACGGCGGACAACATGTTGACCTTATCGTCGTCCGTCACACAAAGTACCGCATCGGCGCGTGCAATGCCCGCTTCGGTCAGAACCTCATTGTCCAAGGCGTCGCCATGCAAGACAATCGTGCGCTCCAATGAGTCCGCGGCATGTTCCGCAATCGTCCGGTTCTTTTCGATAATCTTTGCTCGCACACGGTCCGTACGCGCCTCTAGGGCTTGGGCAACCGCAAGGCCGACGTTACCGCCGCCCAAGATCACCACGCGCTCTTGCTTGCGATTGGTTTTGCCGAAAATCTCAAGCGTGCGCGCCACATCTTCGGACTTACAGAACAAATAAACATCATCGCCCGCATAAAGCTGGTCATCAGCATCTGGCGAAAACAGAGTTCTGTCGCGCCGAACACCGACCACAATCGCGCGCAATGTTGAAAACAGATCGGTCAATTGCCGCAAAGATGTGTTTAGAACTGGGCAATCGTCATCCAGTGAAATCCCAAGCAACTGTGCACTGCCCCCCAAAAAGGCTTGCGTGTCAAAGGCAGCAGGAGCCGCCAAACGCCGCATGGCAGCCTCGGCCACCTCTTTTTCGGGTGAAATCACAACATCGATGGGCATGTGATCGCGGCGGTAAAGATCAGAATAGATCGCGGTCAAATAGGATTGCGCCCGCAAACGTGCAATCTTGCGCGGCACATCAAACACCGAGTGGGCCACCTGACAGGTCACCATATTCACTTCGTCTGAATGGGTCGCAGCAATGATCATATCCGCATCACGTGCACCCGCTTTTTGCAAAACGTCAGGATATGAAGCAAACCCTTCAATCCCTTGCACATCAAGCGTATCCGTCGCGCGACGCACCAAATCTGGATTGTTGTCGACCACGGTCACGTCGTTTTTTTCGCCAGACAACTGACGTGCAATCTGCCAGCCAACCTGACCAGCGCCGCAAATGATGACTTTCATCGCATCATCCCTTGTTTTTCAAACCCTTGGTTTGCACGTTCACCAAGGCGCGTCAACGCCTTGCCGGTCCCCGTAACACCTGCCCTTGCCCCAGTTTCAGGTCAATCAACCTGTTCTGGCACATAGGCCACACGGCCACCCGACTTGTTTCCAGTGACAACCCCCAAGGATTTAAGCTTGCGGTGCAAGGCGGACCGCTCCATGCCGACAAAGGTCGCCGTACGTGAAATATTACCACCGAAGCGATTGATTTGCGTCAACAAATACTCACGCTCAAACAGCTCACGCGCCTCGCGCAGCGGCAAAGTTGCGATGCTTGGTGACAAAATGGAATGCCCATCGTCTTCACCTTGTGCGGATTGCTCAGGCAATTCGTCCGCTGAAATTTCAGCTGTGCCGTCGCCCAGAATAAGCACCCGCTCGATCACATTTTTAAGCTGACGCACATTGCCAGGCCATGCCAGCGTTTGTAGCATCGCAGTGGCATCTTCAGACAATTTGCGCAGGGGCAGCCCCTGCACTTTGTTAAACTGCTCGATAAACGCCTCAGCCAAAAGTGGAATGTCTTCGCGGCGTTTCTCCAAAGCGGGCACGTCAATCGGCACAACATTCAGACGGTGAAACAGCTCTTCCCTGAAAGTACCCGCGGCAATTTCCGCTTCAAGATCACGGCTCGAAGACGAAATAACCCGTAAATCGACAGAAATCTTTTCGGACCCGCCGACACGTGTGAACGTTTGGTCGACCAAAACACGCAAAATTTTCGATTGCGTGCCAGAAGGCATATCCGCGACTTCGTCGAAATAGATAATGCCGCCATTGGCCTCTTCCAACAGACCCTTTTCGATGCCGTTTTCCGGAGTTTCGCTGCCAAACAGAACGTTTTCCATCCGATCAGGTTCGATCGTGGCCGAGCTGACGGTAACAAAAGGATATGCACCGCGATCCGAATGGGTGTGAATAAAGCGCGCAGCGACTTCTTTACCAACACCAGCTGGTCCTTTGAGCATCACGCGACCATTGGATTTTGTGACCTTTTCAAGGTTCAACTTCAGCTGTTTGAACGCGGCGGAGCCACCGATCATTTCAACGTCTGCACCGTCTTTGCGTTTGAGTGCCGTGTTTTCTCTGCGCAGGCGCGAGGTTTCCATTGCACGCCCAATCACGACCATCAGCTGGTCGATGTTAAACGGCTTTTCGATAAAGTCGTAAGCGCCCTGCTTGATCGCTGCGACAGCAATTTCGATATTGCCATGGCCCGAGATGATAATAATTGGCACATCGGGATGCTCGCGTTTGACATGCTTGAGAATATCGATCCCATCCATGTCACTGTCCTTGAGCCAAATGTCCAAGATCATCAGTGACGGCACTGCGTCATTGATCTCAGCCATGCAAGCGTCAGAACTGCCGGCCAGTCGGGTTTCAAACCCTTCATCTCGCAAAATATCACCGATCAGTTCACGAATATCACGCTCATCGTCGACAATCAGAATATCAGACATGACTTACTCCCACTCCACGCTCACACTGCAAGTTTTTCTTTTATATAGCTAATTTCGGGATCCAAAAGATCCAAACGCACAGTTGCACTCGCCCCTATGCGCCCCGACGGATCCAGAGGCACGCCATCACCAAGCGTCAAGGTGCCCCCATGTTCGTCGATAATTTTCTTCACGATCGGCAAGCCCAATCCTGTCCCTTTGTCACGCGTGGTGACATAGGGCTCAAACAACCGCGACCGGTCTTCAGGCAAGCCAATCCCATTGTCTGTTATCACAATCACCGCTTGCCCATCCTGTTCGGACATGGCGACGCGAATGCGTGGCTGATACCCAAACGGAACTTCTTTTTCCTGCAAACTTTCGATCGCTTCACCAGCGTTCTTAATCAAGTTTGTCAGCGCTTGCCCGATCATCGTTGCATCAACTTCTGCCACGGCGGTGGCCAGATCAATCTGGGTTTCAATTTGAACCCCGACCTGCGCGTTGCGTTGCAACAAAACGGCACCGTTGACCAGCTCAACCAAATCTTGCTCACGCCGCTCAGGGCTTGGCATTCGGGCGAACTTTGAAAACTCATCAACGATGCGACGCAAATCGCCCGTCTGACGCACAATCACTGAAGTGTATTGCTCCAAAGACGACCGCTCTTCCTCTTCCATGCCGTTGCCAAATTTTCGCAAAATACGCTCGGCAGACAACTGAATTGGCGTCAGCGGGTTCTTAATTTCATGAGCAATCCGCCGCGCAACATCACCCCACGCAGCCATACGCTGCGCGCTCACAAGATCGGTCACATCATCAAAGGCCACAACGTAGCCTTCCAAGACACCATGAACGTCACGCCGCAATGCGATGCGCACCAACAGGCTTTCTTGCGCTTCTGAGCGGATCAATCGAATCTCGTCCTGCACGACCTCGCGGCCTTGCGTTCTCAACGCTTCAAACAATGGCCCGAACTCTGGCACTGCAACACTGAGCGGCGCGTCCGTCACATCCTCGCTTTTGATCGACAACAAGCCTTCAGCCGATCGATTGAGCAACGACACACGCCCTTCAGAATCCAAGGCGATCACCCCAGCGGTGACAGATCCCAACACGGAATCGAACAGACGGCGACGACGCTCAATTTGAGCATTGCGATCCAACAAGGTGTCGCGCTGAACTTTCAATTCGCTGGTCATTTGGTTGAACACGCGCCCCAAGGTGGCGATTTCATCGTCGCCGCTGCCCTCTGAGACACGCGCCGTTAGATCACCGTCTTTCACGCGATTTGATGCATCCACCAAGCGCCCGACAGGACGCGCAAGACTTTCAGCAAACCACAACCCAACCCATGTGGCCGCAAAGATAAGCACCAAAGCGAACGCCAAATAGATCAGGCCGAATTCAAACAACATTCGCCCACGCTCGCTTTCGAGCTGATTGTACAGGGCAACGGTTTCTTGAGTTTCGTCCAACAGGCTGAGGATTTCACCGTCCACATCACGGGTCACATACAGGTACCGATCCGCAAAGCCAGACAAGCGCAACAAAGCGCGGCTTTCATTGGCATTCCAATCTTTGATCAACACCAACTCGCCCACTTCAGCGCGGGACAATTCCTCGTCGGAGGGCAATTCATAGTCAAAGAGATACGATCGTTCACCACGCGCTGTGATGTCGCCAGCGCGGTTGATGACATAGGCCTCGCGCAAACCGCGCTGGATCAGCCCCTGCCCTTGGTTCAACACTTCACGCAGCGCTCCATCGGGCAAAATCGTCACCGACCGGCGCCGCTCTGTGATGAATGTGGCCAAGCTGCGCGTATCGGTGGCAAGACCATTGCTGTGCTCTGCCTCATAGGCCTCAGCAGCAGACAGAGATGAGCCAACCACATTGCGCACCCGATCCGAGAACCAGCCCTCAAGACCGAAATTCAGCGTCACAACGGCAAAGACCGCAACGGTGACTGTGGGAATAAGCGCCAAAGCAACGAAAACGCCGGTCAGTCGCAGGTGAAGTCGCGAGCCCGCGGATTGCGCGCGCCGTGCGCCAATCATTTTGACGACGCGCTG
>NZ_JBDMZG010000137.1:0-8717 GCF_039769035.1 Pacificibacter sp. | reverse complement strand
GCGTGATCCGACTGGTGCGGAATGGAGGAGGATTTACAGGTGTGATCGTCGCCCGCGAGTGCCAGAACACCACCGTGCTTTGAAGACCCCGCAGCGTTACCATGTTTCAAGACATCGCCGGACCGGTCCACGCCTGGCCCCTTGCCGTACCAAATGCCAAGAACGCCATCTTTGCGCGGCAGGTTGGCAAGCCCAACTTGTTGCGATCCCCAAACAGCCGTCGCCGCAAGGTCTTCGTTCAAGCCCGGCTGGAACACGATGTCATTTTCCGCAAGAAGTTTTTTGCTGCGCTGAAGTTGCTGATCGTAGTTCCCCAACGGAGACCCGCGATAGCCAGAAATAAAGGCCGCGGTGTTCAACCCTGCGTCGCGATCAAGGCGCATTTGGGTCATAGGCAATCGAACAAGAGCCTGCGTGCCCGTCATAAAGGCGGAGCCACCCAGCAAGCTATATTTGCTGTCCAAAGTAACAGATGCGTTCAAAGTAAATGCCTCCCAACATATTCAGCGCCGAGCCAAATTGAAGAGGTTCAATTCGCTCAAAAGCCTGAGTTATTTGGGATTATCATACCAAGTACGTGCGGAACGCGGTCACTCATTGTCCTCGAGATTCTTCATTATGCGCAACACCGTCACAAGAAGGTGTATCAATTTAGGTCAAAATACCTGCCATACTTCACATGGCGCAACACGGTACTTTGGCGCTAAATTGGAATGTCTGTGGTGTTTTTGACCTCATTGAGGGTCACACTTGTGCTGATAAATGACACATGCGGCAGCTCGACAACGTGGTTCTTAATCGTCTGCTCATAATGAGAAACGCTGCGCGCGAGCACCCTCAGAATATAGTCATGATCGCCCGTGGCAGAATAGCACTGCATCACCTCGGGAATACGCTGAACCGCCGCCTCAAACTCAATAAGGGACTCGCGTTTGTGTTCTTTCATCCGCACAAAACAAAATACAACAACTGAAAACCCAGCAGCGGCGGGGCTCAGAATGTACCGCTTTGCTTCGATCACCCCAGCGTCTTTCAGCTGATTGAGCCTGCGCCAACACGGTGTGTGACTTAGGCCTGTCACCTCCGCAAGTTGGCGCATCGTCAGGTCAGGGTCCTTTTGAATGGCCCGCAAAATACGTCTGTCAGCGTCGTCCATAACCCAATCCTTCAGATATCACCGGCTCAAATGACCAGTAGGTTTACGACCCTATCAAAATCACATGCCCAACAGATCTGCAACATTGTCCTGATCAAACATCAATTCACGCAACACTGTCACTGCCACGTAGAAAGCCGTTCTAGTCAGGTCCAGGCCCCTGATCTTCGCTGCTGTGATCTGAACCACGACGCAGGGGCTGCAAAATCATCCGATCAATCCAAAGCTCGCGCCGCGCACGAAATTGGTTCAGCCCGATTTGCATCTCATCATGCCCAGCCTTTGGTTGCGCAATATATGTCCCAAGCAGACGATCCCACCACGGCACGTTAAAACCATAGTTGCTGTTGGTTTCACGTGGGACCACTGAATGGTGGACGCGGTGCATATCTGGCGTAACGATAAATAGGCGCACAACGGCATCGACGCGTTTCGGCAGTCGGATGTTGGAATGGTTGAACATCGCACTGGCGTTCAGCACGACCTCGAAAATCAACACCGCGATGGCAGGTGGACCAAGCAGCACCACAAGAACCAGTTTGAACGCCATCGACAGAACGATTTCCAACGGATGAAAGCGCAAGCCCGTGGTGACATCAATGGCAACATCTGCGTGATGCATCCGGTGCAAGCGCCACAACACAGGCACATGGTGAAACACCACGTGCTGTAAGTAGATCGCGAAATCAAGCAGCACAACGCAGATCACAACCTCGACCCAAACCGCCCATTCCAACAGATTGAACAGACCCCAGCCCCGTTCACTCATGACCAAAGCCAGCGCTACGGCCGCCACTGGAAACAACAGCCGCACCACCAATGTGTCGATCACCACCAGTGCCAGATTGTTCGACCAACGTATCAAACGCGGGACCTCAATGCGGCGACGTGGCGACCAAAGTTCCCACAGGGCCATGGCAACAAGCACCCCTAAAAACACAGCCAAGCGCAGCGTCGGTTCATTGATCAGAAAAAAGTCGGTCATATCCCTATCCGGTGTATCCCTTGCGGCGTTTTCAAAAGCCTACGTGGGAAAGCGGCCCCGCGATAGAGGGCGCTGCATCATTTCTTTTTCATCGCATCAAGCAACGCCGCCCCAAAAGCACCGGTGCTTGCAGATGACCCACCGGATTTGGAAGACGGACCAGCCGACATTTTGCCCGAAGTTGCACGGCCACCTTTGTTGGCATGGCCTTTGTTGGCATTGTACGATTGTTTGCCCTGCGCACCGCCATTGCGGTTTTGCGACCCGTTGCGCTGTGCGCCCCCTTGCTGTTCACCGCGCGCATTGGATGATCCGCCACCGTCTTTGCGCATTGTCAGCGCAATGCGTTTGCGTGGCGCATCAACTTCGGTCACACGCACCTTCACGACATCGCCTGCCTTCACGACCTCGTGCGGGTCTTTGACGAACTTATCCGCGAGCTGGCTGATATGAACCAATCCATCTTGGTGCACGCCCACATCCACGAACGCGCCAAAGGCCGCCACGTTGGTCACGGTGCCCTCCAACAGCATACCAGGCTTGAGGTCTTTGATTTCATTGACCCCATCAGCAAAGGTCGCAGTGACAAAACTCGGGCGTGGATCACGGCCCGGTTTTTCCAATTCACCCAAGATGTCGCGCACTGTTGGAAGACCAAAGCGATCATCTACAAAATCCTGCGCGTTCAATCCCTTAAGCGTCTCTGGGTGTCCCATAATGGCCCGAATATCGCGCCCGCACGCCGATACGATTTTGCGCGCGACACCGTAGGCCTCAGGGTGCACAGACGATGCATCAAGCGGCTCAACGCCATCAACAACCCGCAAGAATCCGGCGGCTTGTTCAAAGGCTTTGGGCCCCAGACCCGCAACTTTCAGAACCGCCTTACGCGACTCAAAGGCCCCGTTTGCATCGCGGTACTCCACGATGTTTTGCGCAATCGACGGGCCAAGCCCCGCAACATGCGCCAACAAGGCAGAGGACGCCATATTCAAATCAACGCCCACACCGTTCACCGCATCTTCGACAACGGCTTCCAAGGCTTGCGCCAATTTGCGTTGGTCCACATCGTGTTGATATTGCCCCACACCAATCGCTTCAGGTGAGATCTTAACGAGTTCCGCCAATGGGTCCTGTAAACGCCGTGCAATCGACACCGCGCCGCGCAAGGACACGTCCAAATCGGGGAATTCTTTGGCCGCCAGTTCAGAAGCGGAATAGACTGAGGCGCCCGCTTCGGACACAATCACTTTGGTTGGGGCTTTGACGGTTTTGGGCAAAAGCTTCAGCACATCAGCCACCAAACGATCCGACTCACGGCTGGCAGTGCCATTGCCGATTGCGATCAAATCCACACCATGCGCTTGGATCAACCGCAAGATCGCGGCCTCAGACCCGCGCAGATCATTCTTGGGTTGGAACGGATAGATCGTTTCCGTCGCCAAAACCTTGCCAGTGGCATCAACCACCGCGATTTTACAGCCTGTGCGAATGCCTGGATCAAGGCCCAAGGTGGTGCGCGGTCCCGCAGGAGCCGCCAATAGCAAGTCTTTCAAATTGCGCGCAAAGACGGCGATAGCATCTTCATGCGCGCGGCGCATCAGCTCGCCCAACAGCTCAGTGTACATTGTCATCCCAAGCTTGAGACGCCACGTCCAAGACGCAACAGAGCGCAGCCACACGTCGCCCTTTCCAGTGCCCGTGATCCCAATTTCGGCCTCGACCATCGCGATCACACGCGGCAGACCTTCCTCAGGTTCAGGCATAATATCGACGGTCAAAATGTCTTCTTTGGAAGCGCGTAGAATTGCCAAGGCACGGTGAGACGCAATCTGCGACCATTTCTCAGTGTGGTCAAAATAGTCCGAAAACTTTGCGCCCTTTTCTTGCATCCCGTCTTTAACACGTGCGCAGATCACCGCCTCGCGCCGCATGAAATCACGCAGTTTCCCGATCAGCTGCGCCCGCTCGGACAGTTCTTCGGTGCAAATATCGCGCGCGCCATTCAGCGCATCTTTTGGCGTTTCAACAGCCTCGCTCAAGTACGCTTGCGCAAGCACTTCGGGATCAGCATTGCGATCGGCCATAATGGCGCGCAGCAGTGGCTCCAGCCCGTTTTCACGCGCAATCATCGCCCGCGTGCGACGCTTGGGCTTGAACGGCAAATAGATGTCTTCAAGGGCGGCTTTGGTTTCGGCATTCGCAATGGATTTAGTCAATTCCGGTGTCAGTTTGCCTTGCTCTTTGATCGAGTCAGAAATTGCCCCGCGCCGTTTTTCCAACTCGCGCAAATAGGTGAGACGTTCGGCCAAATTGCGCAACTGCGTGTCATCCAAACCACCGGTCACCTCTTTGCGGTACCGCGCAATAAAGGGCACTGTATCCCCAGCATCCAACATCTGTGTCGCCGAAATCACTTGAGACGCAGCCGCGCCAATTTCGGTTGCAATGGTGCGGGCAATACGCTGCGCTGTCTGGTCCAAATCAAGTCTCCTCATGACACTGGAAGGCTTTGATAGCGGTCCTATCACACAGGGCCAAGCGGATATTGCAGCGCGCACGGTGCCTTGCGGTAAAAAAGGTCTGACATCTTGCTTGACGCCCCAGCGGCTTTGAAATAGTCACTGAACCCACAGAGCGGGCGTTGTGTAATGGTAAGACCTCAGCCTTCCAAGCTGATGACACGGGTTCGATTCCCGTCGCCCGCTCCAATTCACCAAATCTTTAAATGTTGGACGTGTGATAGCCGCTCTCTTTGCGTCTAAATCGGCTCGATCAATCTTGGGCCAGAGGAGCGATTTGAATTTACGTCTGTGCTTACGCGGTGAAACTGCATCGCATTTTCATCTGCAGGGCGCATGAGCGGAGCAGCGCCGTGCCCCTCTTCGCCCAGCCACAAACCCCAGTCTTTTTGCGCCAAAAACACCGGCATGCGGTGGTGGATTTTCCCCATTGCGGTGTTGGCCTTTGTCGTCACCATCGCGCATGTTTGATGGCGTTCACCGTCCGCAATCCAGTCTTGCCAAATACCTGCAAAGGCGAAGGTATCGCCTTGTGTTGGCGTGATATACCACGGCAACTTTGCCTCTCCAGACCGATCCCATTCGTAAAACCCCGACATGGGAATGATGCAACGCCGCAGACGGCAAGCCTCTCGAAATGCTGGTTTTTCCGCGATCGTTTCGCTGCGGGCATTGATCAGCAACGGGCCGTCATTAAAGGACTTGTACCATGACGGCACAAAGCCCCAACGCATCGCGCCCAAGCGCCTGATATCGCCCGCGCTATACACGACATGTATTTGGTTTGTTGGGCACACGTTAAAGTTCGGCACCTCAGGCAAATCATTGGCAGCCACGGCCCCAAACAACTGCGTCATCGCCTCATTTGGCAAGGTATAAGCGTAGCGGCCACACATGATTTAGCGGCTGAACTGCTTGCGGGCGATGTCGATTTTTGCCTCCATCATCGACATCTCTTTCATGATTTCCATGCGCCGCGTGCGATCACCTGTGTCCGCCAACTCCGCGCGCATGTCAGCCAGTTCACGCGCCAAAACGACGAACTCAGGTGCGCTGCCATGGTTCCGCACAACCTTCGAAAACAAGATATTTTCCGGATCGTCACAAGGCGCAAGTGGCTTGCCCATACCTTCCAAATTGTCAAAAGCGCCATCGGCTTTCGCGGCTGCAATTTTGGCTTCGATCAAGTCTTCTAGCGGGTGTTTCATCAGCGTTTCCATACAAAAAGCCCCCACAGTGTAGCGGGGGCTTTTCAAATTTTCTAGCAATCATCTGTTCGCTTATTTGATGGTGATACGACCATCAAGGTAAGGTTTGTATGGCGCGTTTGCAGCCAAGTATTCGGCAGTCACATCCGCCAAATCTGGGCCGAAATCGTAGACGTTCATCGCATCGCGGAACATTTTGTAGCCATCACCACCAGAGCGCACGAAGTTGTTGGACACAACGCCGTAGACCTTGGCCATATCCAGAGGCTCCCATGTACCGCCCATGTCGATCATGATCTCGGTCACGCGCTCGCCAGTGGCATTGCCGCTTTCAACGACATATTTCATGCCCGCGATCTGTGGGAAACGGCCGTCATCTTCTGGGTCATCAAACTGGCCCATGCCGTTTTCAAGCGCCGCTTTCAACGTCGCAC
The DNA here is from genome assembly GCF_039769035.1 of Pacificibacter sp. NCBI lineage: Bacteria > Pseudomonadati > Pseudomonadota > Alphaproteobacteria > Rhodobacterales > Roseobacteraceae > Pacificibacter > Pacificibacter sp. The sequence goes on along the minus strand of NZ_JBDMZG010000137.1, from coordinate 2,412 downwards.
CATCGACTTGGAACGTGGCCAAAGTGTTTTGAAATGGCAAAACAGTCAAAACTTCGCCTTGGGTGATTTCGCCTGCATCAATGGATGCACGCAAGCCCCCACCATTGGCCAAAGCCACTTGGATGCCTTGATCCTTCACACGATCCAACATGGCGTCTGCCACAAGGTTGCCGATTTGACATTCTTTGTAGCGACAGTTTTCGCGTGACCCGTCGATCATCTCGGCGGCTTCGGCGACAACTTTGTTGCGAATTTCGTCCAAAGGCACAGCGGCTTCGGCGATACGCGCAACAGTGGTTTCATCTTCAACAACCGCTGCGTCCATGATGAGAGGTTCACCAACGGCTTCGGTCACGACACCCTCGTCGTTGAATGTCACGTTCAACTCGCCCAAAAACTTGCCGTATGCATATGCAGACAAAATCTGAGTTGTGCCAACCACTGTTGGGTAAGGGCCTTCTGCACGATCATTGGTGTTGGACAAAAGCGTGTTTGTGTGACCGCCAACGATGATATCAACGCCAGTGGTGTTCGCCGCAACAAGTTTGTCTGTCTCGTAACCAGAGTGCGACAGCACGATGATTTTGTTGACGCCCATTGCTGTGAGCTTGTCGACTTCGCCCTGAACGGCTTCAGACGGATCGGTAAAGATCACGTTCGGGCCAGGTGAAGACAATTCGTCAGTATTGTGTGGCGTAAGGCCGATCAGACCAAGCTTTTCGCCACCGCGTTCAATCACTGTGGATTTCAACAGCTTGTCTTTCAACGCTGCTTCACCAGAGAAATCCGCGTTGGACATCAACACAGGAAAATCTACGGCATCCATGAAACCAGCCAAAACTTCTGGGCCATCATCGAATTCGTGGTTGCCCACAGTCATCGCGTCATAGCCAAGCTTGTTCATCATCTCAGCAGCAAGTTTGCCTTTGTAGTACGTGTAGAACAATGTGCCTTGGAACTGGTCGCCGCCATCAACCAATATCGAATTATTGGTGCGCTTGCGCGCGGCTTCAACGGCTGTCACCAAACGCGCAGAACCACCGAAACATTTGCCTTCTGCGTTGGACTCAGATGAGCACCCAGAATCATATTTAGAGATAGGTTCAAAGCGCGCGTGGAAATCATTGGTGTGCAAAACTGTTAGAGAATAATCTGCAGACGCAGCACCTGCGGACAGTGCCAAAGCGGCGGATGTAGTTAAAATTCTTCTGAGCATGAAACTGCCCCCCTAGTTGTTGATACTTGAGCCTGCGCTATCTCTGACCATTGAGTCAAAGATTCCGTTACGCCAACTCCTTTCACAGCAATACAACGCTTATATGACAGGCAGTTTGCGCAAATATGAAAGCCCTACACGCCAAAACGGGCCATTTGTCGTCCGCCCCACGCGCACTCTGACACCCGAAAAATCGTTTTTCTACTGCAAAGGCAGGGTATTTGATCGTACCACCTGCCTCTACTGGGCATTGATATTCAACTTGATTCCCATTGACCCGATTGCAGCGCACTGGCATCACGCGGGTTATGTTGATTTACAAAATATTCCGCGCTGACGAATGGGCGGCGCTCCAAACTGCCGGCCAATCCGCGGGCGCGCCTGTTGATCTGGCCGATGGCTTTGTGCATTTTTCCACCGCAGACCAAGCTGTCGAGACCGCGACCAAATGGTTTGCAGGGATCGAAGGCCTCTTGCTGTTGGCCTGCGACACAAACGGCATGGGCGATGCGCTAAAATGGGAACCTTCCCGTGGCGGTGCCTTGTTCCCGCATTTGTACCGCGATTTGCACATGAGCGACGTGGTCTGGTCTAAACCTTTGCCCATCGTCGATGATAAACACGTCTTCCCAAAGGAAATGCAATGAGCCTCACCGAACAACTGGGCCTCAAAGTCCTTCGCAAAATTGACCCTGAAAAAGCCCACCACTTGGCGCTGACCGCTTTGCGTGCGGGCCTTGCGCCTTTGCCGGGGCCCGTCACGTCGCCGCGCCTCAAAACCACCTTTGCAGGGCTTGAAGTGCCCAACCCGATTGGCCTCGCCGCTGGGTTTGACAAAAATGCCGAAGCCATTCCGCAACTGTCACGCGCTGGGTTTGGGTTTGTCGAAGTGGGCGCTGCGACGCCGCGCGCGCAATCGGGCAACGCCAAGCCACGACTGTTTCGACTGACTGAAGATCGCGCCGTGATCAATCGGTTTGGGTTTAACAACGAAGGTATGGAGTCCATCGGCGCCCGTCTTAAAGCGACAGCGCCCCATACTGGATCGCGCGCTGTGCCTGTTGGGCTCAACTTGGGTGCAAACAAAGACAGCGATGATCGCGCGGCGGACTTTGCCCGCGTGCTGGCGCATTGCGGCAACCACATCGACTTTGCGACGGTCAATGTGTCGTCGCCCAACACCGAAAAGCTGCGCG